>WJJN01000796.1 GCA_014729735.1 Candidatus Zhuqueibacterota bacterium | reverse complement strand
TTCGAGATTATTCAGTTCGAGAGTCCTGCGCATCGCTTGTGCTGTTTCCCCGTCCGCGCCGTTTAACGTCATGCCCAGCGCGTACGAGATACTCAACGGTGAAATGAACAGATTTTCGCCTGTCTCGTTTTCATTGATATTCTTAAAAATTTTCAGCCCGAATTGATTGTCCGCTTCGACAATGGACTTTTCCAGCGAAGAAAGGTCCCGCCATTCACTTTCTTCCGGCGAATTAACATCATCGGAACACGCCATGAATGTAATGAACATCGTGAAAATGACTCCTAAAATTATGTACCTGCTCATATAAGCCTCCATCATAGATGAATTTAACTACTGTAATGTTAAACAATCGCAGTTAAATTTTGTTTCTTATTCTATTTTATCCTTGACTTTATCCGGGGGAGTTTGTTATATTTAACTTTCTATTTGAATGTAAAAATCGCATCATGATCACACAAGGACGGGTTGAAAGGAGACAGGAGATGAGCGCAACAGGATTACGCGGGAAGCATCTCATTACATGGGAGGATTGGTCGAAAAATGAAATCGAGAAGGTGCTGGCAATTGCCAGGGATTTGAAAACAAAGTTCGTCACAAGCGAACCACATCGATTACTGCAAGATAAAACGTTGTTTATGATTTTTGCGGAGAAATCGATTCACACTCGGAATGCGATAGCCGCCGGCATAAGCCAGTTGGGCGGACATGCGTTTGAATTGGCATCCGAAAAAATACCATTTTCCGTTGATAGTAATGTGAAAGATACTGCAGTGGTAATTTCGCGCATGGGACACGGAGTTGCCTGTCGCAATCCCCGTTTTGGCAACGGCAACAAATTTCTGAATGAATTGGCGAAATGGGCTTCGGTGCCGGTCTTGTCATTAGAGGATGATATTTATCATCCAATACAGGCACTGGCTGATCTGATGACGATGCAGGAGTATTTCGGCAATAATCTCCGCGGATTTAAAGTGGCGCTATCCTGGGCTTACGCTGACTCTCTTTTAAATCCGTTATCTCTACCACAGTCGCTGCTTCTGCTTTTAACCCGCTTCGGAATCGACGTTTCTCTGGCAATGCCTGAAGAATTTCCACTAATGGAAAAAATTGTTCACAGGGCGCGGAATAACGCCCAGCTTAATGACAGTAAACTTAATGTGACGGATAATATGGAAGAGGCATTTCATTTTGCGCACATCGTGATTCCTGTTAATTGGGGCGGATATGCCTGGTTCGAAGAGTATGTTGACGATAACGAGCATCGGGCGCGCATGAAGGAGAACCTTGATAAGTATCGGGACTGGATTTGTAATCAGCAGAAGATGAATCTGGCTGATCCGCATGTCAAATATATGCATCCTTTGCCAGTCGATCGCGGAAAAGGAACAGAGGAAGCCGTGGCAGATGGACCGGTTTCTTTAATTTATGAGCAGGCGGAAAATCAGCTTCATATTTCCAAAGCAATTATGGCGTTGACATTGGGCGGAAAATAAACAATACTAAAAACCTTGAGGGAGGAAAACATGAATTTTGAATATCGGTGCGTGGAATGTGGAAGAAATTATGATCCCGGAGAAAAAATAATGTATGTTTGTCCGGTCTGTGCAAGGCTGCGAAAGCCCAAAGAGCCAATGCATGGAATTTTACGCGTTATTTTGCCTTATTCAGAATTGTCACTTGAGCTGGATCGATATTCGCTTCAACCACATACCCTCCTGCCGGTCGAACCGGAATATCTCCCATCGTATGCTGTTGGAAACACGCCGCTTATTGCACCGCATAAGATTCGCGAACAGTTGGGATTACCGAATCTTTATTTAAAAGATGAAGGCAGAAATCCGAACGGTTCAATAAACGACAGGGCATCCCTTTTAAACACCGCACTCGCAAAAAAAATGAACGAAAACAAAGTTATCGTCGCTTCGAATGGAAATGAAGCTGCAGCCGTAGCTGGTATATCCTCGTTCTGCGGTCTGGAATGCGTCGCCTTTTTGCCGGAAGATGCACCAAGAACGAGCGTCGTGCAGTCAATGATCTACGGCGCAAAAGTAATTCGCGTGAAAGGCTGTTATGATGATGCTTACGAATTATCCATTCGTTACACCGACAAACAAGGGGGCATAAATTGCAGCACGGCTTATAATCCGTTTACAATTGAAGGCAAGAAAACAGCCGCGCTGGAGATTTATAATCAACTCGATTGCACCGCACCGGACTATGTATTCATTCCAACCAGCGACGGAGACGTGCTATCCGGCATTTATAAAGGTTTTTACGATCTGTTTCAATTCGACTGGATCATGAAAATACCGCGACTGATCGCAGTGCAGGCTGAGGGAAGTGATTCCATTGTCAAAGGAATCAAATGCAACAAGATCGAACCGGTGCCGGATGCCAGCACAATTGCGGAATCGATGTGCGCATCGTTACCGTTAAACGGATACATGGCATTAAAAGATATCGATCGCAGCGAAGGATTTGGGGTGGTGGTCTCTGATCGGGAAATCCTTGACGCTCAACATTATTTAGGGCAGAATGCCGGTATCTTTTCAGACCTTGCCACTGCTGCTGCCTTTGCCGGTTTATTGAAAGAGCGCAGCAGGCTGGAAAAGGATGCAATCGTCGTTATTCTGGCAACGGGTTCAGGTTTAACGGATATTGCGGCTGCTTCGAAAAATGTAGTTCTATCAAATCCAATCGAGCCGCAAGTAGATGTAAGTGTTATTTAGATCAATGTATATTCAGAATATCAGGAGCATAATATGATCAAAGAATTTGTCCGGATGAATCGCTGGGGATTATGGGTCGGCAGGGCTTTCTCTTTTTTGTCTCCAATGACGTGGACATGGCTTTCACTGGGTTTTGCAACCATTGCATTTATTTTTATTACACTTAAAATGATTTACTTGGGCTTTGCGCTTTTCGTGCTCAGCGCTTTTATGGATGAAATCGATGGCAAAGTTGCGCGTTACGCAAATCGGGCAACATATATCGGCGGATTTACAGATGGAGTCGTGGATCGGTTAGTAGATTTTCTAATGATATTCAGCTTCTTTTTTCTCGAATTTCCTGACTGGTATATTGATCTCAGTTATATTCTATTCGTTCTGTTATTTGCCACACTATTGCCACCTTTTATTGTCGCTTATGCCAATCATCGCCAGGCAGTTCCCGATCCCACGGAAAAAGTGATCTGGCGTTTTGCATTCCGAATCGAATATACCATACTTTTTCTGGCGGCTATATTTTTTCAACCCATAAATCAGTACGTTGCACTTGTATTAGTCTATATTGCTTTAGTTTTAAACAGCGCCACCGTCATTCAATCGATGATTCTGACATTTATAAAAGCAAAAAATTACAATCAAAAAAATGAACAGGCTTCTATCGAATTTCACCAAAGCCTGTCTGAGGATCTTTAAAAAATATATGATATGAATTATATTAGCTGTGTCGATACAAGCGATGAATTTGCTTTGAATAGATAAGGCATGATGATTTCGAGGAGAATCCCATACCGTAAAATCAATAAACGGCTAGAGATTCTCCTTTTTGCATTCGGTCAATTTTTACGAACAACCACTGGTAGAACCACAGGAAAGACATTTATAGCACGAGCCGCTGCGTACCATTATCGCGCCGCATTCAAAACAGGGGGGTGCATCGGATTGTGTTTGAAAAATATGCTTCTCTAACGCCTCAGACGAATTGTTTAATCGCTTACTTTCCGGTTTTACCTGCTGATCACCGTATTCATCTACCTGGTCCTGCGGCAACTGTTCCGGTGATAGAAATTTCAGTGCCAGCCAACGAAAGATGTAATCCAGCACAGATTTCGCTATCGGAATCTGCTTGTTGCCCGTAAATCCCGATGGTTCAAATCTCGTGTGACTGAATTTGTCCACCAGCACCTTCAGTGGAACTCCGTACTGCAGAGCCATGGAAATAGTCGTGGCAAATGCATCCATCAAACCGGATACAATAGAGCCTTCCTTAGCCATGGTGATGAAAATTTCGCCGGGTGATCCGTCATCGAATTTTCCGACTGTTAAATAGCCTTCGTGACCGGCAACGCTGAATTTGTGCGTAATCGACGGGCGTTCATTCGGAAGCCGGCGGCGATAGGGCTTCAGAGCCACAGTTGCCGTTTCTGCCTGCTTCTTTTTGGATGTCTGCAACGGTTGTATTCGTTTCGAACCATCCCGATAAATGGCAATGGCTTTTAATCCCAGTTTCCACGCCTGAACATACGCTTCACGAATATCATCCGGTGTCGAATCCTGCGGCATATTCACTGTTTTGGATATTGCACCTGAAATAAACGGCTGCACTGCTGCCATCATTTTAATATGTCCCATATAATGGATCGATCGCTTCCCGTTCTGTGGTTTGAATGCACAATCGAATACCGGCAAGTGCTCCTCTGCCAGATGGGGCGCTCCTTCGATGGTATCATTTTTATCCAGATAATCGATGATCTCCTGTTGCTGCTCATTTGAATAACCCAGCCGTGACAGTGCCAGTGGGACCGTTCGGTTCACCAATTTCATCATGCCGCCCCCGACCAGATTTTTGTATTTCATCAAGGCGATATCCGGCTCGACACCGGTGGTATCACAGTCCATCATAAATCCGATAGTTCCGGTAGGTGCCAGCACGGACACTTGCGCGTTTCGATAGCCGTATGCCTCACCCAGTTGTAACGCATCATCCCAAACAGCCTGCGCCTGTTCCAGCAATCCTGTAAAAAACTCGTATTGCTTGATTTTTTGAACGTGAGAACGATGTTTTTTTATAACTTCCAGCATCGGTGCGCGATTAATCTCGTATTCGGGAAAAGCTTTCTGAATCTCCGCAATTTCAGCAGAAGTGCGATACGCCTGTCCTGTCATCAGCGCAGTCACTACCGCAGCATATGTACGACCAGCGCCGCTGTCATAAGGCAATCCATTTGCCATCAGCAGTGCACCTAAATTTGCATAGCCCAAACCCAGTGTGCGAAAGCGGTGGCTATTGGCATCAATCGCCTCGGTGGGGTACGAGGCATTATGGACTAAAATATCCTGTGCGATCATTATAAGCCGCACCGCATGCTTGAATGCTTCTACATCGAACTCACCGTTCTCTTTCCGAAATTTCAGCAAATTCAGTGACGCCAGATTACACGCAGTATCATCGATGAACATGTATTCGCTGCACGGATTCGAGGCGTTGATGCGGGCGCTGTTCGGACAAGTGTGCCAGTCATTGACAGTGCTGTCGAATTGTAAGCCCGGATCTCCGCATAAATGCGCTGCGTCGGTAATTTTAGACATCAGCATATCTGCCGGATATTCATCCATCGTCTCATTTGTCGTGACCGACCGGGTGTGCCAGGTTTGCTTATCGAGAACTGCCTGCATGAAATCGTCGGTTACCCGCACGCTGTGATTGGCATTTTGGAAAAAGATGGAATTGTAAGCTTCGCCATTGAAAGAGCCATCGTAACCGGCTTCGATGAGTGCCCAGGCTTTCTTTTCTTCATTGGCTTTGGATTCGATGAATTCCACAATGTCCGGATGATCGGCATTGAGAATAACCATCTTTGCTGCACGCCGGGTTTTGCCGCCGGATTTGATTGCCCCGGCAAAGCTGTCAAAGCCTTTCATAAATGAAAGCGGTCCCGAAGATTGACCGCCGGTGGACAGTTTTTCCTTGGAAGACCGTAGCGGAGACAAATTCGTTCCCGTACCGGAGCCCCATTTGAATAACATACCCTCGGTTTTCGACAATGTCAAAATCGATTCCATGGAATCATCAACCGAGTTGATGAAACAGGCTGAAACCTGCGGTTTTGCCTCAACGCCACAATTGAACCACACCGGACTGTTGAACGCCGCTTTTTGATGTGCCAGTAAATGCGTCAATTCTCGATAAAAAATATCGGCATCTTCCGTATCTTCAAAATAGCCATCCTTTTCGCCCCAGTTACGTATCGTTTTTGCGACTCGCTCCACGAGTTGCCGAACGCTATGCTCCCTCTGCGGTGTGTCCGTTTTTCCATGAAAATATTTCGATGCAACAACATTCACTGCCGTTTGGCTCCATGTCTCCGGAAATTCAACATCGTTCTGTTCAAAAACTGTTTCGCCTTTTTCATTGGAAATAAATGCGCGTCGTTTTTTCCATGTGATTTTCTCAAAAGGATGAACATTGTCCGATGTAAAATGTGCCTTGATTTTCAGTCCTTTTGAACGACCATTATTTCGATCCGTCGATTTATCTGCAATTTTTTCTTGCTCCCGCCCATTGCTGCCCAGGGAGATTTTTGCTGCTTTATTTTTCCGTGCCATAATAACACCTCCCGCAAAAAATGTCTGTGATATTTTCATATTTAAAAGTTCAGTTATTATACAACTCTAAAAGGTAAAAGTCAAGCGAAAAATACAATATATTGTGGTCATTTTTAAGAAATACCACTATGTGTTGATTTATAAAAGCAGTAAATCACCCGAATTCAATTAAACCTTGACTCTTATTCAAAAATTTTGTATTATACCTGAGTATAAAAACGTTAATTGAAAACCGACTCCACGGGGTGCTTGTGTAGAACAGCACAGGCTGAGATTACACCCTTAGAACCTGAACTGGATAATGCCAGCGCAGGGAAACGGAAATTTGATATACGACTGGAAAACCGTTCCACTGTGCTGGAGCGGTTTTTTTTATTTGTATTAAATGAACGAACAGGAGGTTTATCATGAAAGCGCAATTACCGGATATCGGTAAAGTATCGGCAGAAGTATTCGATGAAATTATTTACCCGCGGTTGGGACGAAAGCGCAAAGAAGTGATTGTGGGACCGCAGAACGGAGTCGATGTGGGAGTGGCAGATCTGGGCAACGGGCAGGTGATGGTTACGACCACAGACCCGATTTTTGTGGTACCGCCGTATGGCTGGGAGCGTTCCGGCTGGTTTGCCGTGCACATTCTCGCATCCGATGCAGTGACATCCGGACTGGCACCTACTTACATCACCATGGATTTGAATTTGCCCTTGTCTATCACCCGGGATGATTTCGAGAGTCTATGGAACGTGATGCACCGCGAGTGCGACAAAATAGGCATGTACATTATTTCCGGGCACACCGGACGTTACGAAGGCTGCGATTATCCGATGATCGGAGGCGCCACGGTGATTTCAATTGGTCCGGCGGATAAATATGTGACACCCAAATCGGCACGAGTTGGTGATTCGCTGATCATCACCAAAGGTGCGGCAGTCGAGGCTGCCGGGCTTTTCGCAGTAACGTTTCCTCAGGCAATCGCAGAAAAATATGGCGATACATTTTCCAAGAAAGCTGAAGAAATTTTCTGGCAAATGTCTGTGGTGGATGATGCACTGACAGCGGTCGAAGCCGGTGTTCGCGAGGATGGCGTCACCGCGATGCACGATGCCACCGAGTGCGGAATCTGGGGAGGATTATCGGAGATCGGGCAGGCATCGAAAGTGGGCATGGTGGTCGATAAAGAGAAGATTATTGTGCAGGAGCATATTCGAAAAATCTGTGAGATGTATAATATCGATCCGTTCACTTCCATCAGCGAAGGAACACTGATTATTTCCAGCCGCCCGCATAAGGCGCAGGAAGTGGTGCAGCGGTTGGAAGATAAAGGCATTCGCTCGAGCATCGTGGGAGAAGTCGTCGATGAAACCGAGGGCTTGCACTATTTTGAAAACGGTAAGAAACACGCCATCGTACACCCGGAAGTCGATCCCTTCTGGACGGCATTCGGCAAAGCGGCGTCGGCTGCAGCACAATAGTTCTTTCTATATATTACATAAGGAGTAAAAATGAGTCGCTTTTCATTTTATGAAAAATTGCGCAAAAAAAATGATATGGTGTGGCAATCAATTCTCGACCATCCCTTTGTGAAAGGCATTGGCGACGGATCATTGTCACATCAAAAATATGAATATTTCTTGAAACAGGATTATTATTATCTGATCCAGTTCAGCCGGTTGTTTGCGCTCGCAGCAGCAAAGGCACCGACTCTCGAGGAAATGAATTACATGTCTGCGCTGCTTCAGGCAACGCTTTCGGTGGAAATGGATATTCATCGTCGCACGTGCCGAAAGCTGGGAATTTCAGCCGAAGACCTGGAGAAGATCGAGCCGGCGATGATAACGATGTCCTATACCAATTTGCTGGTGCGAACGTGTTACGAAGGGAGCTTTGCGGATATCATCGCGGTGCTGCTTCCCTGCGCCACCGGCTATGTGGAAATCGGCAAAAAACTGAAAGCACAGGGCTTGCCTGATGATCCGTTTTATCAGGACTGGATCAAGTCTTACAGCTCCGATGAATTCCAGGAATTTGCAGATTGGCTGATCGATAAAATGGATTCGCTGGCAGAAAACGCTTCCGATACTGATGTAAAAAGGTGGCAGGATTATTATCTCGCCAGTGCTCGCTTCGAGTATCTCTTTTTTGACATGAGCTGGAAGATGGAATTCTGGGAGATCTAAATATGGCGTGAGAAAAACGTTCCGGAGTGCAGTCCCTTTATGGACTGCTGTATAAACAATGTTAGCCGAGAGACAAAAAACAATGCAATCAAAAAGCAACTTTAAAAACTGCCTCCTCTATGTGATCACAGATGAGAAACTGGGACAGGAGAGAAGTCATTATGAAATTGCAAAGCTTGCAATCGCTGGCGGCGCGGATATCATACAACTGCGTGACAAATCTGCCCCCGGTAAGAAAATGTATGAGGACGCGGTAAAAATTCGCAAGCTGACTGGTGAAACCGGTACGATTTTTATCGTGAACGACCGGGTTGATATTGCGCTGGCATCGGATGCGGATGGCGTGCATGTCGGACAGAATGATCTTCCGGCATCGATTATTCGCAAGTTGATTGGCGACGATAAAATTCTGGGTGTTTCTGCTGAATCCGTAGATGATGCAGTCCGGGCAAAACAGGATGGAGCGGATTATCTCGGAGTAGGTCCGGTTTACGAAGCCCGCGGCTCGAAACCGGATACCTCGGCGCCCTGGGGACTGCGGCTGTTAAAGGACGTGCGGGCTGCCGTCGATTTGCCGATTGTGGCAATTGGCGGGATTAAGTATGAAAATGCCGCAGAAGTGATTCGTGCCGGTGCACATTGCGTGTCGGTGATATCAGCAGTCGTGTCTGCTTCGGATATACGAAAGGCAACCGCGGATTTACGACAACTGATCGAAAACGAAAGGAGCAGGCGCGATGGATGAGCCGCAAAAAATATCCGAGATCGGAGAATTCGGTCTGATTGACCGCCTCGCGCAAAAGCTTCCGCAAATTCATCATGACGATTTGATTCTTGGTATTGGCGATGATACGGCTGTTATTCGCAAAGACGATGGACATGTCATTTTGATCACCTGCGATATTCAGGTGGAAAATCAGCATTTTCGGCTGAAGAATATCTCGCCCTATCAACTGGGGAAAAGAGCGATGGCAGTGAATCTTAGCGATATTGCTGCCATGGGGGGAACACCGACTTTTGCACTGGTATCGATGGGTGTGCCCGGCAATTTTCCGCTGGCTCACTTCGACGATCTGAATCGGGGCATGGCAGACATGCTGGCGGAATTCGGTGCGCAGGTGATCGGAGGCAATCTCTCCAGCACCGAGCGCGACTTGATCATCGACATCACACTGCTGGGAGAAGCGCCTGCCGGGAAATTTCTCACCCGTGGCGGAGCTCGTCCGGGAGATCGAATATATGTTACCGGAACGCCGGGAATGTCCGGCGCCGGGTTTGCTATCATCGAAAGATATGGAACGGGATATCCTCCGGAATTAGCGGAATTCGTAAAAGCGCATCTGGAGCCAGTGCCGCGAATCACTGCCGGGATTAAACTTGCGCGATCCGGTATCGTGACAGCGATGATCGACATTAGCGACGGCATTGCCAGCGACCTTAATCATATTTGCGTGCAAAGCAATGTCGGCGCTTTGTTGAATCAGACACAGTTCCCACAACCGGGTGCGGCAGAAAGAATCGAAACTGTTGCCGGCAAACAATTCCACAAGCTGGCGTTGCACAGCGGCGAGGATTATGAGCTTTTGTTTACTGTAAAAGAAGATTCGGACATATCAATGCTTGATTCAATCGCCCGCGAGACGAACACAAATTTCACCAAAATTGGCATCATTCAGCCAATGGATGAAGGCTTTTGGATGATCAAAACTCTCGGTGAAAACATCC
>WJJN01000013.1 GCA_014729735.1 Candidatus Zhuqueibacterota bacterium | reverse complement strand
GCAGGTATTTACGGCGTCGCCACAGCCTGGGATGCGACCCTTCGCGGTCTGAAAGTAGCATTGATCGACAAAGCGGATTTCGGCAATGCCACGTCTTCAAACAGTTTGAAAATCATTCATGGCGGGTTGCGATATTTGCAACAACTGGATATCAAACGGATGCGCGAATCAATCCGCGAGCGAATGGTACTTATGCATATCGCACCGAATCTGGTCTATCCGATGCCCGTAATCATGCCGACTTACAGCTATAAAATGAAAAGCCGTCCTGCTCTGGCTGCGGCGCTGATCGCAAACGATATCGTCGGTTTCGACCGGAACGGGCTCTCCGATCCGCATAAATACATGCCCCGGGGTTATACCATATCCAAAAAGAAAGTGCAGGATTTTGTGCCCGGCTATGAAAAATACAACATGAACGGCGGTGCAATCTGGTACGATTGCCAGTGCTACAACACCGAGCGTCTGCTTCTATCATTTGTGCTTTCGGCACAAAAATACGGTGCGGATGTTGCTAATTATATCAAATCCATCGGATTGATGAAGGAAGGTAACAAAGTCGTTGGCGCCAAAGTACAGGATACTCTATCCGGTAATAAACTGGAAATCCGTGCGAAAATGATCGTCAATAATGCTGGTCCCTGGGTCGATAATGTATTAGAAAACACGAATGGGCATGTATCCAAACAGCGGTTCAATTTATCCACGGCAATGAATCTGGTAGTCAATCGAAAATTGTTGAAAACACATGCTGCGGGTTTATCAGGACCGTATCATTACAAACGGGAGGACGGCTCGGAATACAATGCATTCCGAATTCTCTTTTTTGCACCATGGCGGGATTATACGATCATCGGCACGAACCATCTGCCGTATAATGGTGAGAAGGATAAATATAAAGTTACAGAATCGGAAATCCGGGATTTTCTGGCAGCAGTAAATAAAGCCTATCCTGCGGCAGAGATCAAACGGGAAGAAGTGACCTATTTTTACGGCGGTTTTTTGCCGATGGAACACCAAAATCCGGAGACTGGTGAAGTAGTGCTGAAAAAGCATTATGAGCTTTATGATCATAAAAATATCGATGGCACAGACGGCTTGATTACCAACGTTGGCGTGAAGTATACGACAGCTCGCGACGTGGCGAAAAAGACTGTCGATCTGGTGATGAAAAAATTAGATCAGAAATTCGTTCCTTCCACCACGGACGAGGTTCGACTCATTGGAGGAAACATAGAACGATTCCGGGATTTCCTGTGTGAAAATATTGATTCGCAACCATACGGATTGGGTGAGCCGGTGATGCGGCATTTGAGCTATAATTACGGTTCGTCGCTGAATGAGATTTTGAAATTCGGGGACACAGATTTCGAATGGATGGAACTTATGCCCGGCTCCGATGAAGTGCTGCAAGCTGAAATTATTCACGGCGTTCGCGAAGAGATGGCGCAGAAACTGTCCGATGTGATCTTACGGAGAACGGATTTAGGCAGTGCGATGAATCCGGGACAAGAATGCCTGAAGAAAGCCGCGGATCTCATGGGAACAGAATTGGGATGGGATGAAAAGAGAAAACAACAGGAAATCGATGAAGTCAATCAAATTTATATTCCGGCTCAAGAATAACACTGAGGTTAATCGAATATGAAGAAAAAAGTATTAGTAACAGGGGCAACAGGGTTTACCGGCGGTTATCTCGCCGAAGAATTGGTGAATCAAAAGTATTCTGTACGTGCATTGTCGCTTCCGAAGCAAAATACTGAAAAGCTCGAGAAAATGGGAGTGGAAATTGTTTACGGAGATTTGACAAAAAAAGACACATTAGCCGCAGCAGTGGAGGGAGTGGATACGATCTATCATATCGCAGCGATCTTCCGCGAGCAGAATGTTCCGAAGCAACTGTTCTATGATGTAAATGTCGGCGGTACGAAAAACTTGTTGGAATCTGCAGTCGAGGCAAATGTGCGGCGCTTTGTGCATTGCAGCACAGTCGGCGTTCAGGGAGAGATCGAAAATCCGCCGGCAACCGAGGAAGCACCGTATAATCCGGGCGATGTGTACCAGGATTCCAAAGTGGAGGGTGAAAAACTTGCACTGCAATTTTTCAAAGAGAATACTGATAAAATCGAAGGTGTTGTCTTCCGTCCGGTAGGAATTTATGGTCCGGGGGATATGCGTTTTTTGAAGATATTCAAATTTGTCAACAGTGGGAAATTCAGAATGATCGGCAATGGAGAGGTGAAGTACCATCTGACGTACGTCACCGATTTAGCCAAAGGCATCGCGCTCTGCGGACAGAAAAAAGAGGCAGTGGGCGAAGTTTTCACGCTGGGAGGAAATGAATATGTCACGCTTAATGAATATGTGAAATTACTGGCAGAGGCACTGGAAGTTCCTGTTCCCAAAAAGCGTGTTCCTCTTGCGCCGATGATGGCTGCGGCTGTTCTCTGCGAAGCACTATGTTATCCGCTGCGGATCCAGCCACCGATCTATCGACGCCGGCTGGATTTTTTCACAAAGGACAGGGCGTTCGATATTTCAAAGGCGAAAAAGCTGCTGGGCTATAATCCCTCTGAGGATTTGAAAACCGGGCTAAAAAAAACCGCCGAATGGTATAAAAAGGAAAATTTATTATAATGGCACAAAAGACAGTCGAAATACAAAAGGAATTACACGATTCCAAAAAATCAGCGCTGCAAAAGTATCAGGAGCTCATTATCGGGAAAACCGGATTCTGGAGTTTATTAAAATATGAAATGATTATGCTTTTTACGAGCTGGGTTCCCGGAGCGCTGGGACTTGTACTGCGAATGAAGCTCTATCCCTTGCTACTGGGTAAAGTCGGCAGGAATGTGACTTTCGGGCAGAATGTGGTGCTGCGACATCCGCATAAAATCAGGATCGGCGATAATGTGGTGATCGATGACAATGTCGTGCTCGATGCAAAGGGGCAGAATAACGAAGGTATTACCATCGGCGATGGTGTTTTTATCGGCAGAAATACGATTCTGAATTGCAAAAACGGGGACATCATTTTCAATGATAACGTGAATATGGGCTTCAATTGTCAGATATTTTCCGCAAGCAAAGTGGAGTTGGGGAAAAATGCGCTCATCGCCGCGTACTGCTATTTGATTGGCGGCACGCATACGTTCAGCCGGATCGATGTTTCCCCGCTGGAACAGGAAAGAAAATCCGACGGGATTATGCTGAAAGAAAATATTTGGCTCGGCTCCAACGTACAGGTCATGGATGGCGCGACCATCGGCAGGGATTGTATTATCGGAACCAGCGCAGTGGTGAACGATAATATTCCTGACTACTCGATCGCCGTTGGAATACCGGCGAAAGTAATCCGCAATCGAAAAGAAGAGACGGTATAATGAAGAAAAAAATGCTCTATATCAGTGTATACGATCCTCATGTGCCCTACACAGGTGCCGGGGTTCGCGGGGGCGAATTTGTCACAAATCTTGCAAAAAGATTTGATCTGGATTTGATTTATATGGAAGGTTCGGGGCATCCGGGAGATCCCGAACTCGAAGATAAATTTGAATGGCGAGTGAAAGGTGTGAACAGGAAAATAAAAATACCATTTTCCTTGCGAAACTATTTCATTTACAGCAAACAAATGCTGCTGGAAGCTGAGAATTTGATTTCTCAAAGAAAGTATGATGTCGTTTTAACAGACTACGGACTCAGTGCGATTTATGGATTGAAGATTCAGAAGAAATATGGCATTCCGTTTGTCTATTGCTCGCATAATCTCGAATTCAAACAATATCTGGGGAAGGCGAAAAACGATAAACGGCGATACGTCCTCGTTCCCTGGGTATATTATGTTGAAAAACAGGGTGTGAAAAAATGCAGCCTGCTTGTACCGATTTCCGAGTCCGAAGCAGATTATTATACCCGTTGGACAAGTCGTGACAAAATGCACGTTGTTCCACAATGTTTTAACGAGGAAATTTTTCATCCACATTACGATCCGCCAAAAAACGAACCGAAAATCGTGCTGTTTTTCGGAAATTACAATATCGTGACAAACAGGGAGGCTGTTTACGCTGCACGGGATAAGGTGGTGGATAAAGTCGTGCAGCAATAT
>WJJN01000795.1 GCA_014729735.1 Candidatus Zhuqueibacterota bacterium | reverse complement strand
CATACCGAAATATCCAGGACGTATGATTGGAGGTTACAGGCGATATGGAACGGACGAAAGATTTTTAATTTTAAGCTAATCGATATAAAATAAACGTATATGGAGGCAATATGAAAGATCCTGATATGATGGGCTTTACAACACAAGCAATACATGCAGGATTGGAACAAACCAATTACGGAGAAGTGTCGGTGCCGATTTATCAAACATCGACATTTTCATTTATAAACGCTCAGGATGGTGCTGAAAAGTTTTCCGGCAAAAAGAAAGGCTATATCTATACGCGAATGGGAAATCCCACAATTGAGGCACTGGAAAAATGCGTCGCGACACTGGAGCATGGATACGCCGCGCTGGGAACCTCATCCGGGATGTCGGCTGTGACAACATTGTATATGACATTCCTGGGTGCGGGAATGCACCTCATCAGCACAGATGCGGTGTACGGACCTTCTCGCTCGGTACTGGAAAGGGATTTCTCCCGCTTTGGAGTGGAATATAGCTTTGTCGATACCACGAAACCCGAAAAAATTGAGCAGGCAATTCAGGACAAAACAAAAATGCTGTACATTGAAACACCTGCCAATCCCACGATTACTCTTACGGACATCGAAGCGTGCGCAAAAATTGCGCATCGTCATGGTATTGTGCTTGCTGTGGACAATACCTTTTGCAGTCCTTATTTACAGAATCCATTAGAGCTGGGTGCAGATGTCGTTCTGCACAGCCTGACGAAATTCATCAATGGACATGCAGACATTGTCGGCGGGATCATTGTCGCAAAAGAGAAAGAATTGTTTGAAGAAATCCGGAAAGTTCTGTTTTACATGGGCGGCACGATGGATCCACACCAGGCGTGGCTTGTCCTGCGAGGGGTACGCACGCTGCCGCTGCGCGTTGACCGGGCACAGGAAAATGCACTGAGAATTGCGCAATTTTTATTGGATCATCCTAAGGTAGACTGGGTAACCTATCCCGGTCTCGATTGCCATCCGCAGTATGAGCTGGCAAAGAAGCAAATGAAGGGCTCTGGTTCGATGATCAGCTTTGGCGTGAAAAAAGGGCTTGAGGGCGGTAAGACCGTGATGAATAATGTACAACTGGTCACACTGGCAGTTTCTCTTGGAGGTATCGAATCGCTGATTCAGCATCCTGCCTCGATGACGCACGCGGCAATGTCCCGCAAAGAACGCGAAAAAGCGCATATTACCGATGAATTGATCCGGTTGTCTGTGGGTTGCGAAAATGTAGATGATTTGATTCGCGATCTGGATCAGGCTCTCAACAAAATTTGAGACTAAAAATATACTCAGGCACAAAGTTCACAAAGATAATTACTTTGTGAACTTTGGCGCAACTAATGAAATTCATTCATGCGGATTGATAAAATCAATAATAAACAGGCTTTGCCAAAACCTTCCGTATGACGCTCTTAATTTCGTCAACTTTATATGGTTTGGCAATGACTCCAATGAATCCGTACTGACGATAATCTGCCATAACCGGATCGTTAGAATAGCCGCTGGTAACAATGGCTTTGACATCCGGATCTAACTCCCGCAGATTTTTGATGGTTTCCTTTCCTCCCATTCCGCCCTGGATTGTAAGGTCAAGAATTACGAGATCAAAAGTCCGGTCTTTTGAAAGATTTAATTTGTATTTTTCGATTGCTTGTTCCCCATTGGTGGCAATTTCGGTCTCAAAGCCCAGTGACTGGAGCATTCTCGATAATGGCTTTATCACGAATTCTTCGTCATCCATAATGAGAATACGCCCTTTTAAATCTTTCTCTTTCTCTGGCATATATTCTTGCGTAGTATCAGCCTCAGCCGCTGGAAGGTAAATGGTGAATGTCGATCCGCGTCCCAATTCCGAATCCACATTGATATGACCACCATGTTTTTTTACGACTGAATAAGTGGTTGCCAGTCCCAAGCCACTTCCCATCTGCTTTGTCGTAAAGTACGGATCAAATATTTTATCGAGATGTTCATCTTTGATACCGATACCCTGGTCGACAACTGATATTTTAACATGCTCGCCAGCCGGGAGCGGAATGCTGTCACTTTCGGATAAATAAACATTTTCCGCACTAATTCGCATACTACCGCCGTCCGGCATTGCCTGAATAGCATTGAGTACGAGATTATGAATCACTTGCTTGAATTGTCCGCTGTCGATGTTTACTTTTTTTAGATCATGACTGATTTCGTATTTAGCTTTTACGGTTGAACCACTTAGTGAGAATTCGGCAGCTTCCTGAATTACCTTGTTAATCGACATAACTTTCTTTATCGGCGCACCTCCCCGGGAAAAGGTCAGCAACTGATTGGTCAAATGCCTCGCTTGTTGGGATGCTTTTTCAGCTTCGGTGAGAATTTCGTAAATTTCCTGATCCGGTTTCAAATCGATTTTGGCGAGCGAAAGATTCCCGATGATCGCTGTGAGAATATTGTTAAAGTCGTGAGCGATTCCACCGGCTAATATACCGACGGATTCCAGTTTTTGAATTTTAAGCAGTTCATTTTCAAATTTGCGTTTTTCCGATATGTCGCTGAATACAATAACCATTCCGATGATGTTATTAGAATTATCATGGATCGGAGCTCCGGAGCAGGAAATGATCTTTTCACTACCGTCGTCGCCTTTGAGTGTGAAATCATCACTTCGATTAATTGTTTTACCGGTGTGAATAATGCTGTGAATGAGTTTTTCAAGTCCGCTATTTGCTTTAATTTTTAATATTTCTAAAATGGATTTTCCCTGTGCATTGCTTTGCGTATAACCGGTTATTTGCTCTGCAACGCGGTTCATTAACACGATTTTACCATCGATGTCGGTGGTAATAACCGCATCGGCAATTGAAGCCAGGGTAATTAGAAGTCGTTCTTTTTCAGCCGCCAATTCATATTCCGCCTTTTTGCGTTCTGTTATATCCTGAAATACAAAAACAGCGCCCATAATATTATTATTTATATCCCGCATCAAAGTTTTCGTAAAATTGATAGGAATTTCTCTTCCTGATTCTGAAATAAGCAACGCGTCCTGTGCAATATTTCTGGAGATAAGCTCGTTTTGGTCATTTGCAAAAAGATCGATTAATGAATTATCGGTTTGTGAAATCGCAATTTTAAAGATTTTGGAAAAATGTATTTTAAGGATATCCGGTTCGCTAAGCCCTGTTATTTTTTGCGCAACAGGATTGATAAACGTAATCTCGCCCCTGGTATTCGTCGTAATAACTCCATCTCCAATACTATTGAGGGTCGTTGCGTACCATTTCTCACTTTCTTTTAATTTCTTCTCCATTTTATGCTTGTACAAAGCCATTTCAATTGACGTGTGCAGGTCTCTGCTGTCGAACGGCTTTAGAATGTATCCGTAAGGTTCGGAGATTTTTGCTCGTTGCAACGTGCTATCATCAGCGTAAGCAGTAAGATAGATAACCGGAATATGGAATCGTTCCCGAATTTTCAGTGCCGAGTCTATACCATCCATTTCGCCTTCTAACCTGATATCCATTAGCACAATATCAGGATGAAACTCTCTGGTCTTTTCTAATGCTTCATCGCCAGATGAGGCAATTCCAAGAGTCGAATATCCCATTCGGATTAAGCTGTTTTGAATATCGCTGGCGACAATCTTTTCATCTTCCACAATAAGAATTTTGATAGATTCTTTGGAATTCATTTTGATATTCCTCGCGCTTTGGTATGATTGTCTAATACTAATAATCAACAAACCTGTGTTAAATTATATACCAAACACAATTGTAAATTTTGTGCCGCCGGTTACATCGAGAATTATCGAACCGTTTATTTGTTCAGTAAGCGTGTGAACGAGTTGTAATCCAAGGGTATTCGTGTGGTCGATTTCTTTTGGCAGCGAGATACCATTATCCGCGACGATAAGCTCGAATAGATTATCATCTCTTTTTGTGATCGAAATTATGATTTCATTTTCACTACGAATCGATTGTCCGGTTCTGTCTCTTTCACGAATCGGAAATGCATGTTTGAGTGAATTCGATACAAGTTCGTTGATGATGAGTCCACAGGGGATCGCTGTATTGATATCCATGTAGACGTTTTCCACCTCGATTGTCAATGTGATAGATTCCTGACTTAATTTAAAGGAACGAAACAAATTTCGCACCAGACTTCTGGTATATTCTGAAATATCAATTCTCGCGAGATCCCCGGACCGATATAAAGTTTCATGTATCAGAGCCATTGAACGTACTCTGGTCTGGCTTTCGCGAAACATTTGCCGCGCTCCTTCATCTTTCACAAACTCCGTCTGTAAACTCAACAAGCTGGAAATTACCTGCAAATTGTTTTTTACACGGTGATGAATTTCTTTTAGCAATACTTCTTTTTCCTTCAATGATGAAATTAATTTCTTTTCCGTTAATTCTCGTTCGCTGAGCTCTCTCCTCAAAGCATTTTCATTATTCCGGATATGGTCCAACATTTCATTGAAACGTTCTGCAAGAAAGCCAAGTTCGTCCTTACTTTTCAATCGTGCGCGAATGGAATGGTCCTTGTGAACTGAAAAATTACGAGCAACTGCTGCCAGATGCAGGATGGGACTTGTGATGATTTTCTGTATTCGCAGAGATAAAAGAAATATGAGCAGTGAGATGACAATGAAAACTACCGTAATCAATAATGCGTATCTGGAGATTCTTTTATTCATTTGTTGTAAATCAGCTCGCAGATAGACCGTTCCAACTCTCTCTGAATTTTGCTCGACTTTTTGAAACAAATGCAAATAGTTGTTTTTAAAATAGAGTGAATCGGATTTCGGAATCATAAACGACTTTCTCAGTTGCGCTCCATGCTTATGATGTTCAGCGAGTATCCGGTTATCTAAGGTGATGAAATAAGCATCGGCGATTTGATCATTTGTTTTTAAAGATGACAGGAGTTCATTTGCATCTTCACTATATTCAAACATCAGTGCAGCGGAACCGTTTTCTGCGAGAACTTTGGTCAGGCTTTCCACGGATTGCACAGTGGCATTTCTATATGTGCTTCGAAAATACAAAATAAACAGAATACACATCAGGATTAATGGAAATGCACTCATCAGCGTTGTTATGAAAACGACTTTGCGTTTTATCGATTTCCTGGGTATAAATTTCATCTTATAACCCTTCCTCCACAGCTTCAACGATTACCCTTTCCGCCAATCTTAACAATTTTGATGATATTGTCAGGTTCGCATTATTAGCTGAAGCGAGATTGATCTCAAACCGAATTTTTTTGTTCTTCATAATGAAGCCGATTGTACCACCATATTCAATAAAGTTCTCTATATCCGATATTGTCAGAATTCCATTTGTTTTCAGTGCCTTGAAAATATGCTTGACTCGTTTCTTTTCAGAACGACTAATGAAGAGTATATGACAAAATTTGAAATCCTGAAACTTATTAAAATACAAAATTCGGACTTCTCGTCCTTTTAATTTTTTGCCGGAAACGAGCTTTTCTAATTCACTATTGAAGGGGTTATCACCTAATATTCCAATGTAGAATGGGGAATCGATGCTTTCGAATGCAGAGTGTTGCCAGTTAATAAATTTTGCAAAGTTGATGATAAAAGCAGCTTTCACCTCGTAGTCATAAGGCTTTGTATTTGTTTGAAGAGCCAGGCTCCCCGAAAAAGAAGTAAAACTTAATACGATGACTAAACATATTAATAAACGAATCGCGAATTGAGGAACTCGAATATTTAGGTTCTTAACCGGCATTTCGTTTTGGGATCTCCATAATAGAAGCAGGAAATTCAGTTGAATTCATATTCCAGTGATGAATAGAAACCGCGTTCGACTTCTGCATTTCGGATATCTCTGAAAGCAGGAATATATTCAAGATGATGCTCTCGAAGCAGATTATGTCCAATGAGATTCAATTTAAGCTGCTTATTTATTATTAAACAGAAATTTGCATCCAGATTTGAATAACTATTGACGTTTAACTGAGGAATTTCATCTATCCAGCGATAGTTGAGTGTAAAGGACAAATTATCGAAAATTTGAAAAGTGGTACGGAGACCAAACTGGTTTTCAGGGCTTTCCTTTTCCGTTCCTTTTGCAAATGCGTTTAACTCTCTGTCAATTTCATGTAAATCGCTATCAAGGGGCAGAAACATATTCATTTTTAAATACGAATAATCGGTCTGGATTTGCCACCATTCGAGGGGGTTAAATTTCAGGCTTATTTCTCCGCCGAAAGATTCACCATCCATTTTGTTTTGCAGATAAAACGGTACGATGACATAATATTTTTCAGGATCAGTCGAGGATTGTGATTCTCCCATTTTATAAGAACGCAGATCGCTGTAATGGTTGTAAAAAAATGCGATGTCACTTGAAAGATTTTTGAATATGGAACGATATCCTAATTCGTAAGCAATCAATTTTTCGGAATCGAATGATTTTGTGCCTGCAAATTGCCCGTATAAAGGCAGTCCTACCAGGTTCCAGACATCGCGAATAGCCCGGGAATCGTTTTCAGTACGCGAAGGTATCCGAATAGCTTTTGAAATGGCGAACCATATTGTAGAATTGTACGATGGCTTGAGTAATAATCGTATATTGGGCTGTATTTCCATGCCAGTATAATCATTCTCTTCAAATTTTGTGCCCATAGTCAGCCTCATCTTTTCTTTGATGACCGTTAGTTCATCCTGTATAAAGGCACTGGCGATGGATGTTTTACGTGAAGCCGGATCGAGATAATAATGAAAAGACCCGATACTATTGTCTTGCATAAAACGATAACCGAGTCCCCACATAAATTCATTTCTGCTTCCAATTCCAAATCGATGTTGAAAATCCAGATCCGCAGTCTGGATTTTTCCATGCAGAATTGCTTCCAATCGTTCGTAGTAATCGTAATACAACTGCACTGCAAGATCGGAAGTATGTGATAAAATTTGCTCCCATCTTAATAGCAGATTGGCGCCATTGACTTCAGCCGTTGTATCAATATTAGTATATTCAATATCTCCTGCCGATTGGATAATTCGACTCATTTGCCCGAGGTTTTCATGATAGATGTCACCCTGGAAGGTAATCAGAGCATTGTTTGTAGCTTCCCAATCCATACGGAAACCCGCGCTAAGCATATCCCAGGCACCATTTGTT
>WJJN01000165.1 GCA_014729735.1 Candidatus Zhuqueibacterota bacterium | reverse complement strand
TCTATATCATCACCTGTCCAGTCATTGATCTGGATAAAAACATCCTCATCGCCATCATTATCCAGATCACCCACATTTAATGAAGTCTGATTTGGTTTGTTGAATAAATCGAGTCCCACATCCTGCGTGGCTTCAACAAAGATTCCATTGTCATTTCGCCATAGTTCGGCAGAGCTGCCCTTTTGTCCTATAAAATCCATATCCCCGTCGACATCGAAATCGAGCCAGTTCGTAAACCACAAGTCAGTCGATGGCTGAAATCCGATAGACTCGGCAACTTCGGTAAACATGCCATCATCATTTCTGAACATCAAGTATCCTGCGTTCAGGTCGGGATCTCCGTCGTTGTCAAAATCAACCCATTGCAGACGCCCCGTGTAATAGCCCCAGTCACCGTCGGAGCCCAGCGGCAGTACATCTGCCAGCCCGACCTCTTCGGCAATATCTGTAAACTTGTCACCGTCATTTCTGTAAACAAGAAAGCTCGGATTATTTGTTTGAAACATCACGCCGTCAAGATCACCGTCGAGGTCGATATCGATCCAGGCGCTCATTTCATAACTATAAGTGGATACAAAGCCAGGAACCTCATTAATGAGACCTACCTGATCCGTGATTTTAGCGAATACACCATCATCATTCCGGAAAAAATGATGGGACTTGTCGAAACCGATCATCAGATCACGATCGCCATCATTATCATAATCGACGAAGACAGGCGTGCGAGTGGCATTGCCCTCTTTTTCGACAGCGCTGAGTTCAGGAGAATTGCCATAGATATCCGTGAAGAATCCGTTCTGGTTCATATAAATCTGGCTTTCCAAACGCCCGCGCCATTTTGCATTGAAAATATCCGGGTAACCGTTTCGGTCGATGTCTGCCACAGTACAGCCCCAGCGATCAACGAGGACCGGGGTAAGTCCCAGCGCCTCGTTGTCCGCAACTTCGAATATCGGAATGTCCTGAGCTGAAATAGGTTGCGTCAGAATTACGAGCATTATGAAAATAAAATTTAATACCCTCATTTGTGACACTCCTTTTTTATGCTATCGGACAAGCATCATCTTTTTGGTTAAAATATGATCGTTTACATGCAGTCGATACAGATACACTCCACTGGGCATATCGATGCCGCTAAAATCCTTGCCATTCCAAATAACTTCCTGACGACCGGCGTGTTGCTGTGCATTTACCAATGTTGCCACTTTCTGTCCCGCAAGGTTATAAACTTCCAGCAATACATTCGAATTTTCCGGTAGTTCATAAGTGATCTTGGTCTCCGGATTGAAAGGATTGGGATAGTTTTGTGCCAGATTTAGGGTTTGTGGTGTCGAATTATTTTTCACCTGAACACTGGTGCCAGCGGATTCTTCGACTTTATGATACTGATTAATTTCCGGATTGATGAGCACCTGTTTAATTCCACGAGACCAATGGATAACAACAGAATCAATACTCGTTGCCTGTCCGATGCCGAAATGGATATACGGATTGTCCTGTACTTTCCAGGTACTTGGTGTGACTTTATAACGGACATATTTATTGCCGCCGGCATAACATTCAACAAGTGAGCCGACACCGTCTTTGTTTGATTCCGTTCCCCACAAATCCAGTCCGATCCAGTTATTCTGCGCTTCCGGACCGAGATTGTGGTAAACAATGCTTCCATATTGCAATGACGGGCAAAAAATATCGAGCAAACCGTCCATATCATAATCCAGAATAGCCGCGCCTTTGCGATCGCCCACGATGCCGAAACCGGCATAACTTGCAACTTCGATGAGGCTTCTGACTCCATCTTCTTCATAGTTGATCAACAGAGCTTCGATATCTTCCCAGTCATTAATAGAGAAAAACAAGTCTTCGTCACCGTCATTATCCAAATCACCGATATTTAATGTTGCCTGTCCATCGTCGGTGAAGAGGTCCAAGCCGACATCCTGCGTCGCATCGACAAAGGTTCCACCTTCGTTTCTCCAAAGCTCGTCGTGGTTTGAGTATCCCTGAAGGAAGAAATCGAAGTCGCCGTCGAGATCATAGTCAAACCAATCACAGAACCGGATTTCCTTAAACGGCGTAAATCCGACGCTTTCTGAAACTTCATTTAAATAGCCATCATCATTTCGAAATAATTTCCATCCGGCGGATAAATCAGGATCTCCGTCACCATCCCAGTCGATCCACTGAATTCGACCGGTATCGAATCCGCGGTCGCCCCTATCGCCCAATTCATTCATTCCTTCCAGTCCAACTTCCCCTGCGATATCAACAAACTGATCGCCGTCGTTACGGTACAAAATATAATCCGGATTATTTGTTTGGGCGACAAGTGCATCGAGGTCACCATCGAGATCCCAGTCAATCCAGGCACTCATTTCATAACCATAGATCGAAACGAAACCGGGACTCCCACTCTCGATACCCAAATCTTCCGTAACATTGACAAAAACATTATCATCATTACGAAACATGAAAAGATTGTAGTCGGTACCGAACATCAAATCTCTGTCACCGTCATTATCGAAATCGACGAGTACCGGTGTCCGGGTAGCGTTTCCTTCCATTTCAGCAGCAGAGAGTTCGGGAGAATTGCCATAGATATCTGTAAAGTAACCCCCATCATTCATATAAATCTGGCTCTCCAGACGTCCGCGCCATTTGTTATTGTAAATATCGGGCCAACCATTTCTGTCGATGTCAGCCGATGAACATCCCCATCTATCCAGCAAAACAGGGGTTAATCCCAGTGCTTCATTATCCGCGACTTCGAAGAAGGGAATATCTTGCGGAAAAACATTCGCAACAAAGCACGTGATGAAAAAACTCAGCAGTATCAATTTTTTCATGATTAATACCTTTCATTTTATTTAAATTTAGATATACATCAGCGCCGGATAATCAGTCGATGCCAGCAGACAATCCGGCACCATTTAAAGAATCCCTATTTTCTATCGAATAATTGCAAATTTACCGACCTTTTCACCGATTCCGGGCGCATCGATATGGTAGAAATATGTGCCCCAGGCGACATCGAGACCGTCCTTTGTTACCAGGTTCCAGGATTCGGAACCATCGTTATGCGGTGAATCGTGCTCTAGTGTTTGCACCAGCTTGCCGTTTATCGTAAAAATCTTGATGGTACATTTCATGGGTAAATGCACGAAATCGATCCGTCGCTCGCCTCTTCCGCGGACATTGAAAATCGGCTTCTCGACGGAATTCACTGCAACATATGGATCCGGAACGACATAGACGTTATTCAGCAAGTCATTTTTCGCACGTTCCGGAGTGAAACCCCACCCTTCAGTCGAAAACTCAAACACATCATCGGACGTAAATGGCTTTTTGGTTGTAAAATAGAACACGTCGCCTTCTTCCGGCATAATCGTATCTGCCAGCGCCGGCAAGTAAAAAGTGATATCCCAGGTCGTATCGAAGCGTCTTCCCACTCGATTAGCGATTATCAGAATATTATCCTTTGGTGTAATGGCGCTGTCAGGGATACCAAATTCGGTAAAAGAAAATTCTTCTTTCCGATTCAGTGTCGTATTCCATACCTGGAAATTAACAGGAATTCGGAAACGGCTTATCACTTCGTATGTCGTATCAGCGTTCGGACCCATGATTCTCACTTCGTAATCATACGGAGCTGCCAGCACATAACTGCCTTCGCTAAGCTGAACATCCCCAACGAGAGTACTATTGCCAAACTTCCACCCGGATTCATCAGGAACGGCAACAGAATCATTCTGGATATTAACTGCGAAGCCATCCATAATTCGCATATCCATCACAGCAGGATTAAAATTTGCGGGTCCGCTATACAGAATTTCATGGTCAGCGCTATCGGGAGAAGTGATATCAGTAATCGTGTATGTATTCGTGAACCGTTCTTTCATGGTGTCTGTAAAAGTAATCGCGTAACGATGCTCGTGTTCTACCTCATCCGGTAGCAAGATCGATACATCCACGCTGCCGCTGCCGTAACCGGAAACATGCTCTACTGCGCCGGCTACCTTTGGATAAGAATAGCCCGACGCAGGTGCACTCGGTACAACAACTGCACAATTTCTGCCGTGGCTGATCACATTACCTGAGATATCCGTTTGAATCACTTTTCCACATTCACTGGGCCATGTCGGTAGCAGATCAGGTATATAGTGAACTCCTTTTTCATAAAACCATGAATCATAACCCTTATCCACAGAAACCACTGCATAATAGTAGGTTCGACCATTTTCAACTGATGTATCGATAAACGTATGCCTCAATCCGGAATCGCTTCCCATATCATAATGCGCGCCTGTTTCACCGATTGCAATAGGATGAGCACCGGTGAGACCATCGGCGTAATCAAATTGTGCAATGGGCTCCCAGAGTACCGGATTGCCAAAAGCGTCTGTCACTGTTTTGATATCATTAAATGCCGGATCGGTGGAACGATAAATCTTGTAAAGTCCGAAATCTCGCTCATATACAGGATCACGTGATCTTTCCGCTCTGTCATCCCAAATCAACGTGACTCGGCGATCTCCGGGTATCGCAGCAAGAATAGTGGGCTCCAGCGGTGGTTTTTTAAAATTGTAATCATGATCGTAAATTTCCTGCATCGTTCTCTTATTTCGGAACAAGTCATCTTCATCATTACCCACAAGGCAGGCGATAGCGAAACGCTCAGTAAAACCCTGGTTCAGATGAAAATATCCGCATGCATAGTGGAAAGCCACATCCAGACCACCGGTTGCCTCGGTGAACGTCCCGGGATTGGATTTCACATACCATGCTTCTTCATCCGCAGAAAGTACATCACCAGCAGAAGTACCGAAGAAACTGGTTAATCCAATCTGATCGATCTCATCATTATCCGTATATTCATAATTTGGCTCCGGAACATCGGGTACACCATTTCCTTCCAGCGGATCCACTCCCAGACCGGGCCAATCGGTATCCAGAGGACCAAGTCCATCCTGACCCAGATCATCATTCAAATCTTCAATATCCAGAATTCCGTCGCCATCCGCATCTTCGCCTTCATCAAGTAGTCCGTTATTGTTCAGATCTTCCCAATCCCAGACACCGTTCCCGTTATCATCGGAAAAAGCACGCCAATCACCATCATCGTCTACGCCATTTTCCTGGCTTTCGTCGATGATTCCGTTTTCATCGTTATCCAAACCATCATTAGCAATGCCGGGGCTTTGTAAAAATGCAAAGCCAAAATGCCCGGTTGGTTTTCCTTTGGCTGAAAGTCCATCCAAATCCCACTGGTATGTAATATCTTCCCGGGTATCAAAGCTGGATGCATCATCACCGGCATCACTGCTCGGTCCGGATGTGCCCACATCTGCGTCGATGTACATACCAAGTACGCATTTCGGCAAATTCTTTTCACTGACATTTTTTACCTGATAAATAGAAATGATGATGTCCTCCGCCATAACATCTGCCCACTGGTAATTGCGGGTTTCGACTTCCAGTCCGATCCCTCTTCGTCCATCGGGCCATGGCAGAGTATCTTGCGGATTGGAAACAAATGGATAGTACAGGAATTCATCATTATTCCGGTCATCCATTAGGTAATAGCTCTCCTGATCAGCCCGGACATAAGCTCCGTACTCTCCATTCCATAAACCTTTGCGGCTTCCTGTTTCTCCGGGGTAACTTCCAAGCGGCCAGTCAGTAGGCCAGGTCTGCGGCAAATGGCTCATTGCAGGATACTCGACATCATTATATAATTCATCGGTTAATTTACCGTTTCTGTCGACATCTTCGCCCGGATCGAGTTCGCCATTGTTGTTTAGATCTTCGGAAATACCGCCGACATATTCGCCGTCATTGTAGTAACCTGGCAGCGGTTCCCAGCCATATGTATGTGAAGCATCGGGTGCCTGATCCCTTGGACCACCGGTGTAGTTATCGGTGAAAATATGGATCGTATCACCTCGAGCGTCGATGACTTCAGCGCCAACGAAGAAAATAAATTCAAAGCCATAATTAGTGCCGCTGCCTTTAGGCCATTCCAAACGGATGTCGATAGTTCGGCTTCCCAAATTGCCAAAATTCGAGAACGCAGAACGTATCAGGTTTCCATCATGAATGCCTGCTCTTCGAAACGAGCTGTAATCGACATT
Source organism: Candidatus Zhuqueibacterota bacterium (assembly GCA_014729735.1). Classification (GTDB taxonomy): domain Bacteria; phylum Zhuqueibacterota; class Zhuqueibacteria; order Thermofontimicrobiales; family Thiofontviventaceae; genus Mariaggregatimicrobium. Next base: position 7,156 of record WJJN01000165.1, on the reverse strand, counting down.
GTTTTTGTACAATTGAAGAGGATCGGAATAAACCTTTGTCTTGTCATCCAGCACCACGCCTTGCTGTGCCTGTGCGGACAAGCTTGCAGAAAGTATGATCAACAAGCACAAAACGAATAACTTATTGACAAAAGTTGTATATTGGGGAAAGTCTTTCATAAACTAAAATCCTCCAGTTTGAAAATGCATCGAAAATTTTATTTTCATAATTTTTAAAATTCGAGCGCTACACCTAATTGAATTTTCCGCGGCTCGGAAAACCAATGCGGTCGGTTATCCACCTCATTCAGCGAATAAACGCCATTTGCAGAAGCGATTCGCTCCTCTTCGGGCCACCGAAAAGTTCTGTCCGCCCGTCCGGTACTTGGATAGACAATTATATGATTCATTGTATCGAAAATATTGAATGCCCTGGCAAACATTATCAGATTCATCGTTCCCAGTTTAAAATATTTTTGAGCAAAAATATCGACATTCGTGCGCATGGGTTTGCGCTCATTATTCTCGAACTGCGTCTCGATTTGCTGTTCCTGAGGCGTTTCTGCTGTGTAAGGCAAACCGGTTCCCAGGCGCCCGATAAAGCTGACAGTCCAATCGTTCGATTTTCCGATACGAATATTGCCGTTAATCGAATGCGTTTCGTCCCAATCGAGCGGAACAACCTGTTTTTCCAGTTCAGCCGGTCGGGTACTCTGGTTCGCAAGATAGATTGCATTCGGATCGGATGCATTGCCTCGGGCAACCTGAAATGTGTAATCCAGTCTTCCTGACAAAAAACCGAGCGGTTTCTTTTCTACTGAAACAGTGACACCTTTTACATTACCATAGTCACGATTCGTATAGCGAAAATATGTGCGTTCATCAATCGTGTCGAAAATTTCCTGTCCCAGCAAATTACGGATATCCTTGGAATAAATCGTCAACTCCAATCCAAAACTCTCCGAAAGTCCTTGTTGTAGTCCGACTTCGTATGCAACGGTTCTTTCCGGTTCCAGATCCGCATTGCCCATAATCGTTTCTTTAAATCCCGAAGAAATCTCGAACTCAGAGTTGTAATACATGTACTGAAATTGAGGTATCTGTAAAAAATGTCCGTATGACACATGAATCACGCCTCGATCGGAAATCGGAAATGCAAGTCCCAAACGGGGACTGAGCTGATATTTTTTCGAGGCTTCGACGAACGGCGTTTCCAGGGTTCCGGTCACTGCATTATACCGTGCCCTTGGATTTACCGGAACTATTCCGTCGGGATCGAAGTAATCGAAGCGCATTCCGATGTTTGCGATTATTTCGCCAAGCTCAAGTTTGTCTTGTGCATAAACAGCAAATTCCATCGGACTGTGCTCGTATTGATTATTCAATAATGTGTTTGTTCCGGGAACGTAAATATTAGGTGCCTATGACGAAGCATAATATTCTTCAAAAGAAGTGCCGCGTTTTGTAGGTAAATAATGGCTGTTAGGAATAGCGGAGGTTGTTATTTCCTGGTATTTTAAATTAAATTGCTTGAATTCCGCACCCATTTTAAGAAGATTGCGTTTATCGATCTGCCACGTTAAATCGATTTTACCCAAATAATTTTTATAATCAATGGTTTCCTGATTATTATTTGTCCCGCCAAAATTATATCCGTATAGGTCAGGAATCATATCCTGATATCGGGAATCATCAGGATTACTATAAAGATAGGTTTCACGATCTTCTCCGAAATAGGAAAAATTCAGCAGGTAAAACATATTAGATGTAAGGGTATGTGTAATATTAATCGTGTGATTGAAAGCGTTCTTATAAGTAGTGGGAATGCCATCCGGGGCGTAGCGAAAATCATTATCATATTCCCTTCGTTCGATCCTGTCAATAAATAAGTTATAAAAAGTTCGAATACCCGGTGTCACTTGAAAGAAAATCTTCGCATTTCCTGAATATTTTGTAGAGGTGTTCATCGGAACGATTTCGCCGTCGCCGGTATAAAGATTCAGCGAATCCGCATACGTATTATAAGGCAGAAATTGTCCGAATTCGCGTTCGGGAAAATTCAGATTATACCAATGTTCGAATGCTTGTATCTTCCAGCTATCTCGGGGATTGTAACGCCGTTCTCCGTTTAACCAGCCGTCATTATTATTGTAACGAATAAATCCGTAGAACGATAATTTATCCGAGAACGGAATCGGTCCTGTCAGATTTGCCTGAAAATTGTATTCGGGATTGTTTGTGGGATCGTCAATTCCTAGAAAACGGGCACTGCGATTGCTGAGATGCCCTCCTATATAGCTACTGATCCTGCCGGAATACTGTTGTCCCGGCGTCTTGGAGACAATGTTGATGATTCCGGATTGAGCCTGTCCATATTCCGCATTGAATGTCCCACTGATAACCTGCAGTTCCTGGATGACCTCATTTTCAATTTCGATCGAACTCCCACCATCGAATCGATTCGTGACCGGAATACCATCGACAAGATAAGCAACCTCGCCGCTTCGCCCGCCGCGAAAATGAAGCTCACCTTCAGAATCCTGAGTAACACCTGCCTGCAATTGTATCAGCTCGTGGACCTCTGTAACCGGAAGCTCTGCAATTTCGTCTGCTGCCATATAAGCCGCGGTATTTGTACGATCCACTTCGATTACTGGTCTTGAAGCTACTACCGACACCTCATCCATTTCAAGCACAGTCTGCGAAAGGCTGGCGTTGATCTTTGTGGTGAGTCCAACTGAAACTTTGACACCTTCAGCACGTCGGGTTATATACCCCATTGTCATAAACTTCAGGGTATAGGTTCCGGGAGCTACATTTAAAATAATATATTCTCCGTCAACATTTGTCGCCGCCCCCATCATTGTTCCTTCAATAACGACGTTCACTCCGGGTAATGGCTCGCCTGTTTTCGAATCGGTTACAGTTCCGGAAATCTTACCGGTTGTATCCGCATTTGCGCTCATCATTAATCCCGAAAAGAAAATAGCAAGCAAGAATGCTTTTAATACCGTATGTTCGTGCATACGCATTTTCCTCCTATATCCTTATATAAAGACTTATACTTGTTTTTAAAGGTCTGTTGTTACTGGAGCTAAATAGAAAGAAGGAATCCAAGTTAAAAAGAGGATTTTGGGACGTAAAGTTCAACTTTTAGCCTATGAATGATTATTTGAGATTTTTACCATTTACAGATGAATCGACTGCTAATTCTTTGATCGCTGTCTGCTTGCGGAATAAATCCATTTGGGATTTATCAATTCCAGCAGTCGTAATCCACAGATCAAAATCACTGAGTCTTCCATAAATGACATTTCCCGAGGCTTCGACTTTTGTATGGTCGGCAATAAGAATTTTTCTTTCGCCACGACGCAATATGATCTGATTTGTTCGTGCAACTTCTTCATTCTTTGACAGGCAATGACCATTTTTGCTAATGGCATCAGTCCCGATAATTACCAAATCAAAATTAAGAGTTTCCAAAATACGGTCCGAAAGACTCCCCTTCAGAAACAACATATTGTACTGATGATCATACTCACCACCCAGGATATATAATCGATTGTTCTCAAATCGACTTAACTCCTGAATTGCTGCTACATTATTAGTATATACAGTGATAGGACCGCAGTTATCCAGATAATTCGCCAGTTGAAAAGCTGTTGAGCCATCACCTAACAAAAGAGTATCATTTGGTTTGATCAGGCTCGCTGCTTCCCTGCCGATTGTTCTCTTGAGTTCGATATTGCGTTCGAACTCCTTATAAAAAATTGTACTAAATGAACCATTCTCCGACGCGATACAACCTCCATGAGTGCGAATAATATTTCCATTTTTACCCAATTCATTGAGATCCCGACGAATGGTAAGTTCGGAAACACTCAGCTCATTGGCAAGTTCTTCAACACGCCATTCTTTTTGCATTACTCGCAGAAGGCTTAGAATGCTTTTTTGTCTGTCCCTGGGCTTCATTCCTGTGCTGGTCATTTGATTTTTATTTTCACAATAATGATTATTTTGTTCAACTTTTATCCAATATATGAATATATTGTTCAAAATGCAAGATATTTTTTCACTTTTTTTAAGAAAGTCGCACTAATCTCGACACCCCCATCTTTTCGCTCATTAAGGTTAATGTTTTCAATTACATTGCTTCAAATTAGCTATGGTTGTTTAAAATCCTCTTTTCAAATGAAATATAAAAATAGTTGCATTTTAAAATAGATTATCTTTATATTACTATGATCATTTTTATCAATTCCGATGTTAAAATCATTCAGTCTAGATATTAATAAAAAATTAAGGAGCGCTATCGAAATGACCGCAGAAAATAGATATGACCTGATCCCTGCTGTGTTCTCCCCCATGTCGCCGGATGGCGAAATTAATCTGTCGGCTATCGAATCTTATGCCGAATATCTCGACAAAAACGGGATGTCGAAAGTTTTTATCAATGGATCGACAGGCGAGAGCCTCTCGCTAACTGTAGATGAGCGCAAAAGAATTGCTGAGGTGTGGAGCCGAGCAGCATCGTCAAAGATGAAAATCATTGTCCATGTTGGACACAATTGTCTGCCGGTAGCCAAAGAATTGGCGCGTCATACTCAAAAGCTCAATGCGAATTATATTTCAGCGATGGCGCCAAATTTTTTCAAACCGGCGAATATCGACCACCTGATTGACTTTTTAAAAGAAATCGCTGCTGAAGCGCCGGACATTCCTTTTTATTTCTATTATATGCCTGCTATGTCAAATCAATATCTGGACATGCTCGAATTTGTTGAAAAAGCACAAGACCGTATCCCGACTTTTGCCGGAGTGAAATATACTTACGAAAATTTGCTGGAATATCGAAATTGTATTGTGCATTGGGGAAATAAGTTAGATTTTTTATACGGTCGGGATGAATTATTAATTCATGGTTTGATTGCCGGCGCGAATGGGAGTATCGGATCAAACTATAATTTTATTGGTCCCTTATACCTGAAATTAGTCAAAGCCTTCCGTTCAGGCGACATGGAGCAAGCTCGTCTGTTGGCGGATAAAACCGCTGCTCTGGCAGGAATCGTTCTCAGCTATGGATTACTTCCGGTGGGCAAGGTGTACATGAAAAAATTAGGTGTTAACTGTGGAAATGTTCGGTCTCCTTTACAGCCAATATCAAAAAATAAATTTCGCGAATTTTTAAACGCTGTTGCAGAATTAGAGCTTGATAAACTTTAGTAATACTATTTAAGGGATTCATCTCATGTTAATGAAGCCACGAAAAGTGTTGTTCTTGTTACTTTTATTTATCATGACCCTGCCAATGCACTCATGCCAAAAGAAATCAGAGGTTATCGACGAAAATATCAGTAATAAAGCTGTTAAAGAATTACGTCATACCTTACATAAACGGGATGGATGGGTAAAAGTCCATGCAGCTGAATATTTATTAGCCTTAAGTTATCCGGCAGGTGTTTACGAAAAATTTACTGCAGAACTTAGAGATAACGATACCACACCACAATATCGGATTGGTGTTTGGCGCACTTTAGCGCGTTCATCATTCAATAAGGAAGAGCGACAAAAATGGATCAATAAAATCTGGGACGTTTATCTCGATAAAGACGCCAGTGACCGGATGCACGCCGCCGAAACATTATCAAAGCTCGATGAAAATTTACTTTCGCGAGAACCTCAGATCGCACGGCAGTTTTTGGGTAGCAACAACACAAGGCTCGCCGCTTTTGTCCGCTGGGGAATGGCGGTGAATTCCGATGATCAACTGAACATAAACGAACTTGTAGCATCACTCAACACTGATGACTTAAACACCCGGAAGATCACAGCTTATGGCATCCGGCTCAATGTCGGCTTAACTCCGAAACAATGGCAGATTTTGTATCAAGCCGCATCGAATGAACCGGATAGCTCGTCAGCCGCGGTATATCTGGTTGGTGCTGCTTATACAAGAATGCCGGAGGAAATGCATTCGACAGAAGTTGAACAAAAATTACATAAACGAATGCGTTCCTTTCTGTTCACAGACACCAAAGAAAACAGGTACCATGCCTGTGAAGCACTCGCAGACAGAGGGACGGTGGCGGATCTGCCATCATTATATAAATTATTCAATGGCGAATCGGAACTTGAAGATGACGCCCTTCCACCTGAATTTTTGGCAGACCAGAACGCGGATGTACGAAGTGCTGCTGCCAACGCGATTTTACGAATCTATCGTCGAATTCCGGCAAAGATGTCATCCATCGACTGGCTGGTGATTGCTATTTACGGAATCGGGATGCTGGCAATCGGCTGGTATTATGCCCGACGCACAAAAAATTCGGAAGACTACAATCTTGGCGGCAGAATAATGAATCCGACACTGGTGGGATTATCGCTGTTTGCTTCTATATTGAGTACTCTCAGTTATCTGGCTTACCCGGGAGAAATGATAAAAAACGGACCCATGTATTTTACAAACCTGCTTGTTTTCCCGCTTGTATTCCTGATCGTGGGCTGGTGGTTTATCCCAACGATAATGCGGATGAAAGTAACCAGCGCCAACGAAATTTTAGAGATTAAACTGGGAAAAAATATCCGTCTGCTTGGCACGTTCTTCTTTTTATCGCTGCGTCTGCTCTGGATGGCAACGATTATCTATGCAACAGTCGATAACGTGTTGCTACCGATATTCGGCATCGATGCCTCGTACTTGCCGCTGGTGTGCGCTGTAATGGGCGTCGTCACGCTCATCTACACTTCAATGGGCGGTCTGCGTGCGGTGGTATTAACCGATGTTATCCAGACTGTTATCCTCATCGGCGGTGTTGTTCTTACCATAATATTAGTTAGTATTCATTTCGGAAGCATTACTACATGGTTTCCGACAAAATGGGCAGCGCATTGGTCCGATGTTAAAATTGGCTTTGATATGAAAACCCGAGTGACGATGTTTAATGCAATGCTGATGGTTTTCGGCTGGTATATTTGCACTGCCGGCTCCGATCAAATTGCGATTCAGCGTTATCTTGCCACACGTGATGCAAAATCTGCGCGGCGTTCATTTGGCGTTTCGGTACTGACGAATTTTAGCGTTCAGGTTTTATTAGGTATCGTCGGATTGGCTCTACTCGCCTATTTCACGAACATTCCCCATCTGTTGCCAGATGGAAACACACTTTTATCGGTTGCG
>WJJN01000794.1 GCA_014729735.1 Candidatus Zhuqueibacterota bacterium | reverse complement strand
TTCGATTCCTAATTCGGTGTAGCGCCGGATTTGGGCAAGGATTTTTGGCTTTTCGGGATTTCCCTTTAATGAAATTTCAGCCAGCTCTTCCAGTGCTTCTACCTGGATGAAGGTGCTATCGAAATCGATGATGAAATATTTGTTGTTATTATTCATTTTGCAAATACGATAAATTTATTCAAAAGAATACTTTGTATTAAAAGGTACAAATGAAGTCAATATAAGAAATTTTTAAAAACGAGGCAAGCGAAAAAACGAATATATATTAGAATATACAGAAGTTTTTGAGTATCCGCAAATTATTTTGCATTTTGTATGAAGATCCTCCTTATACTAGATTCGGAGCGGTATCAAAAGTCATTTTTTGGTGTCATTCCTGCGAATGCAGGAATCCCCTAAATTTATAATAATTAGGAAATTCCGGGACAATACCGGAATGACATTTTACAAAAAAATCAGACTTATGATACAGTCCCAAATCCAATCAACCCCTCGTTAAAATATGTCTTACCACGCAATAGAATCTCCCGGTACATCAAGCGTAACTTCCTGCGCCGGATTGAATGTGAACATATTTTCCGGCTGAGTTAACCTGACAATTTTAATGGATTTGATTTTAGACAGCGAAATAACCTGATCGCCATAACCATTCGTCCCGGTTTGGCTGGACCAGTAGACGAGTTTTTTATCCCCATCGATGATTGCCCAGCCGAGAAAGATCACCGAATGACCGAGTCCGCTTTTCCAGGATATGTTGGCAAAGTCACCGGGACGGGCTTCCTCCGGGGAAATGACTTCTCCCATTTTCCCATACTGCACCAGTGCAAAATGATTTCCGAAGCCGTCGGCATTCCAGTGTCCCCAGAACTTGATATGATCCTCCCGCCTGCTGCCGTCAGGTTCTTGCATGCGCAGTGCTTCAAAACGGTTATCGGTTAGCAGGGGAGGATTTTCGCCATAAATCAAATTCATCGCTTCGATGAACGCCGCGTACGTTGCTCCGCTGCAATAGCTGCTATTACGCGGGACTTCGATCAGGGGACGGTCGTACAGTTCAAGATTGTAATAAACCGGTGATTCCGTCGGAACAGCCGTAATACCCGTGAAGTAGCCGCCGCCCTCCGGCGCATGCGATTGGACGATATCGATTCCTTTTAGAATGGCGATATTAATGCCGTTATTGAAATCTTCAACATATTTTCCGAAAATCTCGTAATGTCGCACGTGATGCGGCATCAATGCCAGATCGGTGGAATCCAGGATAACCAGGTTTTGCTTCTGATGCAACGTTTCGTGGTCTTTTTGAGAGGTTTGACAGCTTGCTAAAATTATAAGTATTAGAAAGCAAGACCACAACCAATTGTATTTTAAGGACATATTCTGCTCCTAAGTTAGTCAAATAAACGGAATTGAGGATCCTTTTTTTTATCATCCTCTGTTTTCTTTAGCGGACAGTAGTGCACCCTGACATCATCCGATTGCTTGCATTTCATGATACAGTCTTTGCAAAAAGTATTTACCTTTTCAAACTCCTTCTTTTGCGACGACATATTCCTCCATTGGGTGTTGTATTCAAACTTACCTAACTTAAACATATTTTATTCCAGATTCAAGTTATTTTTAAATTGCATGGCATCTATATGGCTGTTTAATTTTTCATATATCCTGCCGATACTTACATTGAAATTGAAGAGCCGGGTAAAATCCTGGTATAAGATATTTGAATATAGATTCTTAACATTTAAATGGAGACGCAATCGATGAAAAAATATCAGATCTTTGATAAGAAAAGTGACGATGATGAAAACGCCGACGAATCAAAGAATTACGGGCAACGGGACGATGGAGTTGTTGCAAAAAAACAATTAGAGACAGTGGTTTTAAATGGTATCTATTTCTCAGGTGATATAAAAGGCGCCCACGATATTTATCTCAATGGCGAATTTGAAGGCACCATCGAGTTGTCAGCCAGACTTTACGTTGGACAAACCGGGAAATTGCAGGGTGAAGTGAAAGCAGAAAATATCATCATCGAAGGCGAAGTAAAAGGTACGCTGGAAGCAGAAGAAAAAATGGAAGTTCGGGACGGTGGAATTTGCAATGGGGATATACTTGCACCATCGGTAATGATTTCGGATAAGGCTTTCTTTCAGGGCAAAGTGACCATGACAGAGGAAAAAGAAGAGGATAATGAAAAAATAAAGCAGGAAGCAAAATCACCCTTTAAGAAAAGTGAAGATTCGAAAAGCCAGACTGTAACGGTGGTTGAGACCGACGAAGCAGACACTGAAAGCAAAAAAAACAATAGCAAGGTAGATAGTAAAAAGGATAAAGTTAAAGACGAATCCAAAGAAGAATAATGAACTTTCGGTTTCAGATTACCTTGATTGATAAATGAAGCCTTCTTGAAAGTAGAGAAAAGCGGCTCGGTTAAGAAACGTTATATCTGATCGAGCCGATCCCGATTAGCCCATAATCCGCAATACAATAAGTGTCATATCGTCGTATTGACTTCGTCCGGTCGTAAATTGCTGAACAGATTCGTAAATACGATTTCGTAGTTCTTCAGCAGAATTCAGTATTGTATTATTGATGATTTCGATCAGATGTTGTTCACCGAATTCATCGTTTGTTAGATTGATTGCCTCTGTAATGCCATCGGTGTACAATACAAGTACATCGCCTGGTTCGAAATGGATGCGGGAATCCTGATATGCAGTATCTTTAACAATTCCGATAACCAGATCGCTTTTTTTCAGGAAGTGGGTTTCTCCCGTGCTTTTCCTCAAAATTGGGAAATTATGTCCGGCATTTGCATATGTGAAAGTCAGTGTATCGCTGTCAAGTACCCCGTAGAAAAATGTCGCGAATTTTTCTGAAGAAGTGGTCGAGGTGATCTGATTGTTCACACGCGTCATTACCTCGGCAGGAGATGTGCTGTATGGTGCTGTTGCCCGAAATGTCGCCTGAAGATTCGACATCAAAATGGCGCCCGGAATGCCCTTTCCGGAAATATCGCCGATGGAGATTCCAACGAAATGACTCCCTGTTTCGATGAAATCGTAATAATCGCCCCCTACTTCCTTTGATGAAATATTGATCGCGGATATCTCGAAATTCCTGCCCTGCGGGATATGATGCGGCAGCAGCATCCGCTGGATTTCCCGTGACACGGATATTTCTTCATCGATGCGCTGCTTTTCCAGCTTTTCTTCATATAATTCGATGTTTTCCAAAGCAATCGCCATTTGATCGGCAAGCAGTTTGAACATTGTGATGTCCTCGGTTGTAAATTTTGAACCGGAAAGTTTCTTGCCAATACATAGCACGCCGCTCAGTTCCTGGTGGTGTTTCAAAGGAATGAAAATAGTCGCCTTGAGTTCCCTTATTTTCGACAACTCATTTTCATCCGAAATGCGGGGGTATATATCGTTGCTTTTAACCGGATCATCGATGGCGCCCATTACGGAAATAAAATCGCTGCTCCCGGGAATTTCCATATAATCTACGGATTCCCCTCTTTTGCAGTCAAGTATTAGCCTGTTCTGCTTACTTTTTAATAAAATTTTCACATTTTCGAGCTGCAACTCTTCGGAAAGCGTATTGACAATTTTGTTTTTAAGCGCATCGATATCGATGAGATGAAGAATTTCATGACTCAATGTATTTAAAATATCTCTCGATTTGGATCTGCCCCCAATAAAGAACTTTTCAATGGTTTCTTCAATGGAGCTTAGAATGGGTTGAAAGAAAATCATCGCCAGAATAAGAAAAAGGATTTCCACAATAGGCAGGTCGATGCCAAAAACAACATTAACAAGTCGTTTTGCCTGCCCGTAAATCAGCAAATAAATTCCAACTAACAATCCAGAAATTACGGAAAAGATAATACCGCGTCGAATGATCAGCCGGATATCCAGAAATTGATGTTTAATAATTGCCAGTGCAATAGAACCGGGTCCTATAATTAACGCAAGTATCGTCAATAAATAATTCAATCCTTCACCAACATGCAGAGGAGTCACTTTGGGCAATAGAAAAGTAATAGCGTATAGACCCACGCTGACCCTGATGCCCCATAATACAAGCCCGATTTGCTTGCGCTGCAATGGACTCTCAAACTCACGATATCCCTGATGCATAATAAAAATCGCCAGCAATACATAAAGAAGGTTTATGAACGCGAAAATACCGCTGTGAAATTCATAGAACGAGCTTAGCAGCGAGATCGCCAGATTAACAATAATCAGCAGAGGCTGGAGTACGGTAGTCAACTGTGATTCCGCATAAGCAATCAGTGACATAATGGATTCTGGACTACGAAATAACAGCGCAATAATGAAATGCAAGAAATGCGGCAGAAAAATCAATAACGTAATTTTTGGATGGGTTCTGATAAACCGGTTTTCTTTTGGAAAAATAAGAGAAAATAACAGTAGCTGCGGAAAGAAGAATTCCCATATAAGATAAATCCGATTCAGAATCGAAAGATCGACTTCAGATGCAGCAGACACATTTTTGATCAATAATCCGAAAGCGCCCATAATCGGCGCCAACGCCGCAAGAAACATCATAATACCTGTCACGCGGTTAATCCGCCGGTTCGGATTTTCCCGAAAAATAAGAACGCCGAGCAGCAAAATAAGAATGCCGATGGTGAGATAAATTACGGCTGCTATTTCGATGAATTCTGGTAACATTTCGCTTGTCTGCCTCTATCCGAGTGAAAAACAATGTTGACTAAAGTTACAGAAAAAAAATAATCAAAGCAAGGATAAAATTCTATCAAATCCTGAAAAATTCTCAAATATCAGTTGACAATTACCGGGAAATGGGTTAAATTTATGATTATGAATATAATTAGCGCAATTACACTGATATTCTTATTTTCATTCGGCTCGGAAAAGATCGAGAACATTCCGCTATCCGAACCGCTGGGAATTTCTTCCGATGTTCAGGGAAACATTTACATTGCAGACACCGGCAATAACCGCATTCTAAAATTTGATGAGAACGGTTTGTTCTTAAAGTCTATTGGTGGTTTTGGCTGGGAAAACCAACAGTTCGATATGCCACTGGATGTTTATGCCAAGTCTGTGCTCGATGTTTTTGTAGCAGATTACAACAACCACCGAATCGAGCGCTACGATAAAGACCTCAATTACATATCCACACTCAGCTCTGATGAAACAAAAAGCGAAGACCTGCGATTTGGCTATCCCCGTAGCGTGGCAATTTCGATTCACGGAGAATTAACATTGATTGATGGGGAAAATAATCGTGTGCTAAAAATCGATTCCTTTGGCGAGCCGGAACTTAGTTTTGGTACTTTTGCCGATGGTCGCGGCAAGCTTGATGAACCAATACAAATCGATATCAGCCGGGACGAGAGGATTTATGTTTCTGATAAAGCCGGAAAGAGGATTGTGGTATACGATTATTTCGGAAATTATTTAAGCGAAATCGGTACCGGTGTTCTCGAAGAGCCGCAGGGTCTTTTCATTGACTTGAATAACCGGTTGTGGATTGCTGATCCAGGCAGGGGTGAAATATTTACATTTTCCGCTGAAGGAGAATTGATGTTTCGTACAGATGCAACCGAGCAGGGAAACGGCAAATTGGAACGTCCGGTGGATGTTGCGGTGACTGCGAACAAGCTTTATGTTATCGATAACAATATCGTTAACGTTGCGGAAATCAGAGAATTTCATGAATCGGGGGAATAGATGGATCTGATGATATCAAACCGAAATGCACTGGTGTGTGGTGCTTCGCGCGGACTCGGCTTCGCTATAGCAAAAGAATTGGCACAGGAAGGAGCGCATGTAATTATCTGTTCGAGTAATCAAGAACGAATTCACAGTGCCGCGGACGAGTTGGGGAACTCGACCGGAAAAGAGATTACTGCGTTCAAGTGCAATTTGAATGAGAAATCCGACATCGACAATATGGTCGACCGGATCATGGATCGATTCAATTGTATCGATATTCTGGTGAACAATACAGGCGGACCACCGCCTGGCTATTTCATGGAATTTGATGTAGACGATTGGACAAATGCGTTCAATAATACCTTCGTGAGCGCTATTTATTTGACGAGACAATTATTGCCACGGATGGAAAAAAACAGTTGGGGCAGGATTATAAATTTGACGTCGATTACAGTAAAGCAGCCTGTGGATAATTTGCTGCTTTCCAATTCGATTCGGATGGCTATTATAGGGTGGGCAAAAACAATCTCCAATCAATATGCAAAACAAGGGATTACTGTGAATAATATCGCCACTGGCTATACGCTCACCGAACGTGTCCATAACTTGGCGAAAAGCATCGCGGATGATTCAGGCATAACGGCAGAGCAGGCAATGCAGAAGTGGATCGAAAATATACCTGCCGGAAGATTGGCGCAGCCAGAAGAAATTGCAGCTACCGTGGCGTTTCTGGCTTCGGAACGGGCTTCTTATATTACCGGCGCCACGATTCCGGTAGATGGAGGATTTATTCAAAGTATGTTTTAACATCAAAAAAAGAAGGGAAGGGATGTGAATGAAGACAATTATCGAACCATTTAAGATCAAGGTCGTCGAACCGATAAAGATGACCACACGGAGTCAGCGGGGGGATATTCTAAAACAAGCCGGTTACAACCTGTTTATGGTCACTGCTGAAAATATTATCATCGACTTGCTGACTGACAGCGGGACTGCTGCGATGAGTGATGAACAGTGGGCAGGCATTATGCGCGGAGACGAGTCCTACGCCGGCGCCCGCAGCTTCAGGCGGTTCTATGAGAAAGTAAATGAAATTACCGGGTATCAGCATATCATCCCCACGCATCAGGGCAGAGCCGCAGAGCGTATTTTATTTGGATTACTTGCCAAATCAGGTACCTACATTCCTTCAAACACCCACTTCGACACAACCCGTGCCAATATCGAGTATAGCGGCGGAGTTGCCATCGATCTTGTTATTCCGGAGGGAAAAGATCCGCAAAGTTTGCATCCGTTCAAAGGAAATATCGATATCGAGCAGTTGCGTGATTTTATAAGAAAAGTGGACCCGGAAAATATCCCGGTGTGCATGCTCACAGTAACGAATAACTCCGGTGGCGGTCAGCCGGTTTCGATGGAAAATATCCGGGAGACGAAAGATTTGCTATCCCGATATAATATCCCGCTTTTCCTGGATGCCTGTCGTTTTGCTGAGAATGCGTACTTTATCAAAACCCGGGAACCGGGCTATGCGGACAAAACCTGTCAGGAAATTGCACGGGAAATGTTCTCGCTTGCCGACGGTTGCACCATGAGCGCCAAAAAAGATGCGCTGGTAAATATCGGTGGATTTCTGGCTCTGAATGATGAGGAACTGGCGATGAAAGCCCGCAACGTACTGATCGTTACCGAAGGTTTCCCCACATACGGCGGTCTCGCCGGTCGAGATCTTGAAGCTATTACCCAGGGACTGGATGAGGTGTTGCATGAGGACTATCTTGAATATCGTATTCGGACCGTGGAATATATGGGTGAAAAACTGGATCAGATGGGGGTGCCATATTTAAAGCCGCCGGGCGGACATGCGATCTATCTCGATGCTAAGACATTTGCTCCGCATATTCCCGTTCATCATTTTCCCGGACAGGCAATTGCCTGCGAGCTATATCTCGAGGGTGGCATTCGCACATGTGAAATCGGCAGCATTATGTTCGGCAAAATCGATCCTGATACCGGCGAGCATGTCGCTCCGCCACTGGAACTGGTGCGACTCGCCTTTCCACGCCGTGTTTATACACAAAGTCATTTTGATTACGTGTTGGAAGTAATTGCAGAGGTATTTCAAAAACGTAAGAAGCTAAGAGGGTACCGCTTCGTTTATGAAGCGCCAATGCTGCGGCATTTCACCGCTCGGTTCGAACAAATATAAAAAAATGGGTATCACTCGTGTGATACCCATTTATCTTTGAGCCATTTTTAGAGCTCAATTGAATTGTGGAAGGAAACTTTAATTGTAAATGCTGATACTGCCGTTCACTGTTTTTAGATATATTCTGCCACCACCGCCATTAATCTCTCCATTCACATTTTTTCCGATGAATTTTCCCTGAACAGTTATTGGAAAATCCGTACTGATGGCGCCATTGACTGTCGATGCACGGACATCGGCTTGTACCTCAGAACTCAGCGTCAGGCGGATGCTGCCGTTGGTAGTTTTCATGTCGATGGAATCGGAGCGTTTGAAATCGCCGACCACTGCGCGAATAGAACCATTGGTCGTGTGCGCATCCAGACTGCCTTTCATTTTTTCCGCTTCGATGCTACCGTTGGTCGTTGCCAAATTCGATCTGCCATTTACGTTATCTACCTCGATTCTTCCATTCGTGGAGTGCAAATCAAGGTTGGATTTTTGAGGCACTTTTATCATATAATTGACGACAACAGCACCATTCCCGCCGAAAATCCAATCCCAAAAACTGCTTCGATTATCTCTCGGAACTTCTGCCTCGATATGTACCCGATTTCCGGTTTTATCGACTGTGATGTCGATCTTTTCGAATATTTCCTCAGCCTCACGCCGGGACCGGTTCTTTACTTCGATCTCGGCGTAGACTTCTATCTTCTCCTTTTCCCACCCGCTGACGAATATTTTTCCGTTGCGGTTCTTAACGAAAATATCTCCATCGCTCGGAAAATCAATTTCATTCCGAACTTCTTTCGTCTGTGTGGATCCAATTAAGGCACATGTAGAAATCAGAACGAAAACAAGAGATATAATAAATACACGTTTTTTAAACATCTTAAATTCCTCCGCGACCAGTTTCAGAAACAAATTTTAACATTGAATACGGTCTTGAACAGGAATTGTTGCGGGCGAATTCATCAGTTACTATATATTATACAGTTCTTTGACTTTTGCTATATGATCATT
>WJJN01000793.1 GCA_014729735.1 Candidatus Zhuqueibacterota bacterium | reverse complement strand
TGAATTAGAAGCAGCAGTAATTGCTAAAATTTCAGCATGGGCTGTCGGATCTTGAAGTGTCTCGATTAAATTATATCCGCGACCAACAATTTTATTCTCGAACACGACAACCGCACCAACCGGGACTTCTTCCTTTTCGTAGGCTTTTTCAGCTTCTACGAATGCCTGTTCCATCCACCTTTCATTTTCTGCCATGTTCCTGTCCTTGAAATTGTTGGTATAAATTGTACGCCCGGAGGGAATCGAACCCCCAACCTTCTGGTCCGTAGCCAGACGCTCTATCCAATTGAGCTACGGGCGCAACCCTGGTAGCGCGTACGGGACTCGAACCCGTGCTACCGGCGTGAGAGGCCGGCGTCCTAACCGCTAGACGAACGCGCCATTTTGTAATATGTACGCCCGGGAGGACTTGAACCCCCAACCCTCTGATCCGAAGTCAGATGCTCTGTCCAGTTGAGCTACGGGCGCTGATAATTTGCTGGGGAGCAGGGATTCGAACCCCGATTCCGCGATCCAGAGTCGCGTGTCCTGCCGTTGGACGACTCCCCAAATCTATGAATTTGCAGATACCGCTTTCTTCAATCTCCTGATGACCACATCTTTTCCCAGTGCTTCCATCACTTCAAATATTCCCGGACTTGAACCGGATCCTGTCAATGATACCCGTGCCGGGTGAATTAATTTCGCTGCACTAATTTCCAATTCTTCTGCCAACTCTCTCACATTTTTCTCAATCTCATCTTGCCCAAAAGGCGTTACATTTTCTAAGCTCAAATATAATTTTTCCAATCGTTCTCCGACATCCACACCCTTCCAATGCTTCTTTTTGGCTTTCTCATTATATTCTTCAGGATCGCGAAAAAAATAGAAGCCTGTTTCTGCAAATTCATTTAAGAATTTCATTCTCGGTTTTAATAATGAAATGACTTTCAATAAATATTCTCTGTCTTCTTTATCCGGATCGATCAAATTTTCGGCAATCAGTTGAGCACGAACGAGGTTCAATATGATAGCATCATCTGTTTGCCGGATATAATTACCATTCATCCAGATCAGTTTTTGCTCATCAAAGATTGCGTTGCTTTTATTTATTTTTGATAACGAAAACCGATTGACGATTTGCTCCCGACTCATGATTTCCTGATCACTACCCGGATTCCAGCCCAATAATGTCAAAAAATTGAACATCGCATCAGGTAAGATACCCATCTCCCGATATTCGGAAACAGCAGTTGCGCCGTGTCGTTTGCTGAGTCGCTTCTTATCGGGACCAAGTATCAACGGCAAATGTGAATAAGCTGGAATCGACCAATTTAACGCCTGATATAATAGCACATGTTTCGGTGTATTGGATAAATGATCGTCACCACGAATAACGTGCGTTATTTTCATATCATGATCGTCAGCGACCACTGCCAGATGATATGTCGGCATGCCGTCGGATTTGAGAATAATGAAATCGTCAATTTCATCTGAGTTGAATTTCAAAGAACCACGAACCGCATCAACAAACGTGATTGTTGTTTGCGGAACTTTAAATCGAATAGCTTTCGGTACATTTAGGCGCTCGTACTCGGAGCGCTGTCCGTCAGTCAAATTTCTGCAATGACCGTCGTATTTATAGCTTTCGCTTCTCTGTGCTAACTTTTCCTGGGAACAATAACAATAATATGCTTTATTTTGTTCCACCAACTGCTGGCAAATTTGTCTATAATAACCGATTCTGTTTGATTGATAAACCGGCTCTTCATCCCATTTCAGATCAAGCCATTTTAATCCTTCGAAAATGGCATCGACCATTTCTTTGCTTGACCGGGCGACATCGGTATCTTCGATGCGAATTAAAAATTTGCCTTTTTTATTCCTGGCATAAAGCCAGTTGAAAATCGCTGTTCTTGCGCCTCCAACGTGAAGATATCCAGTGGGACTGGGAGCAAATCGAACCCTTACTTCCTCACTCGTATTTCTCATCTATTGGCTTATCCCTCAAAATTACCTGATTATCTTCACGATGCAATGCCTTTGTATCAGAGAATGTATCTAAATCTATTTTAATACCACCAACCAGAACCGAAAGCAGATTATAAATCCCGATAAAGATAATGGTAACAACACTGCCGGCTATTGCGAAAAAAAGAGCAAACGAAATTATATTAAGAAAGATCGAAAACGCCGACGGAGCAAAAACATTACTCGCCCAGCTATTGAAACTCATCATCACGGCAGTGATCATATTTGAAATAAATGCGAGTAACATTCCGAAAAGCGTACCGATACAGAGATAAAAAACAAATACGATTTTAAGAACAGACCAGGCATAAATTCGCTTTATTTCAAATTCCATGATTTTCTATAATGGATTGTTCCATTCCCTGGTAAATAATTAGCGGAGAGGGAGGGATTCGAACCCTCGGTAGATCAATGACCTACAACGGCTTAGCAGGCCGCCCCGTTAAGCCAGCTCCGGCACCTCTCCATAACATTAATGCGGAGGGCGAGGGACTCGAACCCCCAAGGGCAAAAGCCCGGCGGTTTTCAAGACCGCTGCCTTACCAATTAGGTCTAGCCCTCCGAAAAAATTCCAGAATCAGTAATATACAAAAAAATTGAATCTTAGTCAATAATTTTTTCTAATAAATTAACAGGGTTACCGCAATTTTCGGGCGAGCCAACTCATCTGAATGTCGATGGCGTCGTGTGGGCAAATCTCGTCACAGCAGAAGCATTTGATGCATGTTTCATAATCAATAACCGGAATTCCGTCCTTGCTGACCATGGCACTCACCGGACAATTCTGGATGCACATCCCACATTTCCTGCACTGGGCTTCATTCGCCTTTGGTCGGATCCAGATTAATCTACCTGCCAGTTTTAACAAAAATTCCGGCAGCGATTGATAGAGTCGGTTCGATGGAAGCAGGACATCCTGTTTCTTCAAGTCTTCCTTTCGAAAGCCGTTAAATCTGATCTTGTCGAGATCCTTCTCTCCCAATCCGCGGCGGTAGGCGATTTGTGTCGTTAGAATCTCGTCCGGTAAATAGCCCATTATATGAGCACCGACTGCATCGAGCGCCACTGCGTCCCGACTCGCGAGGATGTATCCAAAATGTTTCGGTTTGCCGGAAGAAGGTCCGTTTCCTTCCATACCAATCACTGCATCCATGATGGTAAGCTGGGGCTGCATACTTTGGAAGATGTCTACCAGAATTTCAGAAAATTGCGTTACTTTTGGCGCAATCTTATGAAACTCTCCTTTCTTTACGCCTGGGATAATACCGAACATATTTTTTATCGCGCCGGTATATAGTGTTAAGCTATGTGTTTTCAATTTGCAGAGATTTATAACGACATCCGCCGAAGCCAGCGGTTTCGCAATGAAATAGCTTTTGCCATTCACTACCTTCTCGATAACGCCTTTCTTTTCAAATTTGATTAACTGCGCTCCGGTTTCCTCTGCGACTTTGTGCATCCCGGTTGTACGCCAGTATTCCTCAATCGGGCGGGTAATGCCCGCCGGGCTATCACCAATTGTCGCCTTTGCGCCTCGTTTATGAATGATATTAACCAGCGCTTTAACCACTGACGGATGCGTTGTTATACCATGTTCCGGTAAACGAGCTGAAAGCAAATTTGGTTTAATGTGAATCGTTGTGTCGGGTTTGATGATCTGATCAATCGCGTCGAGCTTGTTCAGACAATGCTTTAATGCCAAATCGACTTTTTGCTGATCATAATTCTGGCATTCGATGATTGAAACGATGCTGTTGTTTTGTTTTGTGGTGTTTTTGCTTATTCCATCCATAATGCTCTAAAACGTCCGAACAAATAACTTCCCGGGTAATTGTCGAACAAAATCCTTGAATTCTAAAGTTAATAATATAGATAATAATTGACCGGTGGACTGGTTCAATTTGCGCGCTAATTCGTCGATATGAATCGGCTGGGTTGTTAAATTTTTCAAAATATACATTTCATTTGCCTGCAAATCATCGAAATTTTGACTCTGTTTTGCCTGCGCACTAAATCTCCTCAATTGAGTTTTTAATTCATCCAGGATATCATCAATCGACTGTACCAGCTTCGCACCTTCTTTGATCAATTGATTGCAGCCCCAGCTTTTGTTATTCGTGATGTTCCCTGGGATGGCAAAAACTTCCCTATTGTATTCCAGTGCCAGGTTTGCAGTTATCAGCGCGCCGCTTTTCTCTCCGGCTTCGATAACGATAGTGCCCAGTGTTAATCCGGCAATTATGCGGTTGCGTTTCGGAAAATTAACAGCGTCCGGTTTTGCGCCCATGGGCTGCTCGGTGATCACCGCGCCGCTTTCCCAAATCTGCTCCGTTAATTTCCGATTCTCCGACGGATAAATAACATCCAGTCCGGATCCGGTCACAGCAATCGTTCTCCCACCTGTGCTAATTGCTGTCGAATGCGCAATGGTGTCCACCCCGCGTGCCAGACCGCTAACAACTGTGAGTCCTTTATTCGATAAATCACGCGCTATTTTTTCGGCAATTATTTTTCCATAACTCGATGGGCTTCGAGTTCCGACGATAGCTAAAGAATATCTATCATATTCATCGAATTTGCCTTTCAAAAATAAAAAGACGGGTGGATCATGTATTTTTTTCAGAACGATCGGGTATTTATCATCCCAGAAGGTAACAATTTCGGCATTCAATTTTTTAGCACGTTCATACTGAATTTCCCCATATTCAAAATTTGAAAAATTCTTTATCTCTCGAGCGCCTTTTAAATCGATGCCATCAATCGCTTTTAATTCTTCAACAGAAGCTTCAAATACTTTTTTAGTCGATTTGAATTTTGCCACTAAAGAACGTAATTTGGTTGCGCCAATTCCCGGAACAGTGCTCAAATTTAATAGATTGGGAATATCGACATACATTATAAATTTTCCGTTGTTAATGTTCGTTTTCGGTGCCGGATATAAGATCCCACATTTTCGTTTTTGCCTCTTCGATCCCTTCACCCGTTACTGCTGAAATAGTCATCCATTCGAGATCCAGGCGTTCTAATTTTTTTATATCTTTTATTTCATCAATTGATTTGGTATCAATTTTTGTGATCAGAATAATGGATGGCTTCTCGATCAAATTGCTATTATATTTCGCCAATTCATTCTGCAAAATTTTAAAATCATCTACAATATCTTCGCTTTGAACGTCAATAAGATAAGCCAGCACACTGGTGCGCTCGATATGACGCAGAAATTGCATACCGAGTCCCTTGCCCTCGTGCGCGCCTTCGATTAGTCCGGGAATATCAGCAACAACGTAACTGTTCGATTCTTTATATTGCACCAGCCCCAAATTCGGAATTAGCGTTGTAAACGGATAATCTGCGATCTTCGGTTTTGCTGCAGTAATTCGCGAAAGCAGCGTCGATTTTCCGGCATTTGGCAGTCCGACAAGTCCCACATCTGCGAGCAGCTTCAATTCAAGAACCAGATTATATTCTTTCCCTGGCTGCCCCGGTTCATACTTTCGCGGAGCCTGATTCGTTGGTGTTGCAAAGTGGGCATTTCCACGCCCGCCTTTCCCCCCTTTTGCAACCACAACCTTTTCGTCATCTTCTGTTAAATCCGCAAGTATTGTACCCGTGTCCATATTTTTAATGAGTGTTCCGCGCGGAACTTTTACCACATAATCTGATCCCGATTTGCCAAATTTTTTGGCTCCCTGCCCGGGCTTCCCGTTCTCTGCTTTGAAATGCTTCTTATAACGATAATCCAGTAATGTCCTTAAATGCCGGTCTGCCTGAAAAATAATGTCACCGCCATTGCCCCCATCACCTCCATCCGGTCCTCCTTTAGGAACATATTTTTCCCTGCGAAATGACAAGCATCCATTTCCGCCATTTCCTGCCTTTACGTGTATCTTCGCCTGATCTATAAACATCTTTTATCCGGTTTAAGAAAAAACGCAGATTTGCAAACTTACAAATCTGCGCTATCGACTAAATCATATTAATTTGACATTACCGATTATTTTGTATAGTGTTCCCATTTCGATTTCAATTCAGGGTCGCTCATAGTTTCCATCAAATAATTACCCAGTTCCTCGCCAGTGGCGCCGTCATCTCTTCCGGTAATGGCTACTTTCTTTTCATACTGTCCGCAAATATCCAGAGCCATTTCAAGCTTTTCCGCTTTGTCCGGATAACCGATATGCTTTAACATCATAGCGCCGGCTCGAATCAGACTGCTGGGATCGGCGTATTTGCCTCTTCCTTCTTTAATCATGCGCGGTGCACTACCGTGAATTGCCTCAAACATCGCATAGCGTTTACCTATATTGGCGGAACCTGCTGTACCAACACCTCCCTGGAATTCAGCCGCTTCATCCGTCAGAATATCGCCGTACAAATTCGGAAGTACCAGCACCCTGAACTGCGTCCTCCGCTTCGGATCGACCAATTTTGCGGTCATGATATCGATATACCAGCCTTCCCATTTTACCTGCGGATACTCCTCCGCAACCCTGGCAGCGGTTTCTAAAAACAATCCGTCAGTTGTTTTCACGACATTTGCCTTCGTAACTACGGTAACATTATTGATGTTATTTTTTGCAGCAAAATCAAACGCCATTCGGATGATGCGCTCGGCGCCCTGTTTGGTGATCACCTTGAAATCGAATGCCAAATCGTCAGTTACTTGTATACCTTTGGAGCCAAGAATATATGCACCCTCTGTATTTTCACGGAAGAAGACCCAATCGATACCTTCCTTCGGAACTTTCACCGGTCGCACATTCGCAAATAAATCCAGATGGCGCCGCATTGCAACGTTGGCGCTTTCGATGTTTGGCCATTGGTCGCCTTTCTCCGGAGTTGTCGTGGGTGCTTTCAAGATTACATGACATTTTTTCAATTCTTCTAAAACGTCATCAGGAATCGCTTTCTTGTGTTTAGCCCTGTTTTCGATAGTTAAACCGTCAATCGTCTTGAATTCGACTTTTCCCGATTTGAGTTCGTCTTCCAACAAGAATGAGAGAATTCGCTGTGTCTCCTGAGAAATAATCGGTCCGATTCCATCACCCCAACATACACCAATGATAATTGGTTTTAGCTTGGAATAATCAACCCAATCCTCTGCGTGTTTCATTCGTTCCACGCGTTCCATTTGTTCTTTAACAAGAGCAGCAAAGTGTTGTGTCCCTTTTTCGATAACGGCATCATTCATATTTTTCCTCCAGCTTTCCTTTTTATAAGTAACTGTTAAATGAAAATATACTTAAAATGGATCAAGAATGCAAGAAATTTTTGATATGATTTAGCAAAAAAAAAGGAGTTAGTGTGTGCTAACTCCCGCTTCCAGAAACCAAAATCATGATACTCGTCTAATTCAAACCTTGTTTTTTAAAATATTCCATTCTTTTTTTCTTGGAATTAAGATTCAATTTCTTCAAATGTTTAACTAATTGAAAGTATCCCATTTTTACATTGCCGAACTTTTCCGTGTTCAATTCTTTTAACATCTTAATACTACTCATATCCGGATTTTCAATAACTAGCTGCTTGATTTTATCCTCAACCGATTGTTGAGAAATATCGGATGAATCCGCTTGACTTGCATATCCTTGGTCTTCATCGCTTCTTCCGCCGGTAGAGGTTCCGGCTTCTCTACTATAATCTGCGCCTTCCGAAAATGATTTCGTGTCATCAACGACTTTGCGCTTATCAAAATCTGCAATTGCATCCTCAATCGAGTCAAATGCCTTTAGTATATAATGAAATTCCAACAATTCAAAAACTTCATAAACATCGGGCATCATATTTACTAATTTCAAATCACCACCCTTATCGCGAATCCCTTTCAATTCGCTGATAAAAATACCCCAACCGGCACTACTAATATAATCCACATTCCCCAGATCTATAATAATGTTATAATTATCTGATTCAAGTAAATAATCAAGAGAACGTTCTAGCTCTGCAGAGGTGGTCGTATCTATGTATCCGCCTACTTTAATAATTGATATATCGTTGTTGGCTCCGGTTTGCTTCACAGATAATTGAATTCCTTCCATATTAAACTCCCAATGTCATTGGTTAGATCAGTTCTAACTATTAGTAAAATATAATGGAAATATCAGTAAAAGTCAATAAAAATATTTTTAGACTCTATATTATTCTTTTTCATCAACACTTTGGAGAATATTTTTGGCTTTTTCTACATTTTTACGAATATCGGAACGGCTGTTATCAATTTCCAGAAGTTTTTCCCATTCGCCAATAGCTTTGGAATATTCCCCCCAATTGGCATATATAACACCGATATTTTCATAGGCATCCACATCATAAGGATCAATTTGAATAACTTGTTGATATTCATTCATTGCTAATTCGCTCATATCATTCCTGAAATACGCATTCCCCAGAATGCTGTGTACCTCCTTGAAATCGGGATACATTTCCAGGACTTGTTTAAATTCTTCGATTGCTTCATTAAATTTGTTATCGCGATAGTATTTTAATCCTAATATCAAATGCTTTTCTTTCAGCATCTTATCGAGACGAATTCTGTTTTCACGCTCGTCATCATCTGTTTGCAAATCCTCATCATTATCCGAATCATGAGACTCGGACGTCACTGGTTGCTCTTCTATATCTGAATCATAATAAGAGACATGTTCGTTTACTTCGGCGACCAGATCAGTAAAAGTAAACTGAGCATTATCTGTAAATAGCGAACTATTATCATCAAAGTCGTTTTGAATTTCGACTTCGCTGATTTCAAAGTCTTCTTTTTCTTCATCTGATAAGTGTGAATCTTCCTGTCTTTTGTTTATATCCAATTCATCAGCTTGTGGTTCATCCTGTTCTGAATCATCAGTCTCTTCTTCCTCTTTAGAGCTATCATCATCTTCCGGGTTTTCGGTTTGCTTCCCCTCATTTGCATCTTGTGCGCCCTCCCACATATCTTTAAAACTAAAATCATGCTCGATGCCATCTTCCACGTCGAAATTATCATCAATATCGAGCAGATCGATATCTGCTGCCAATTCTGCATCATCATCATTCAACTCGTCTGTCTCGCGATCATCGCTTGTAGCTGCCGTCGATTGTTCTTTCTCTTCCTCAACTTCCGAATCCGCATAAGAGATAATTCCTCTTTCCTCCGTGATTAGATCCGAATCTTTATCTTCATTCTCATTCGCATTTTGCTCATCAATTTCAACGTCCTCTTCGCTCCCTTCTTCAAACATATCAACAAACGAATCATCTACCTCACTACTCTCACCGGAGGCTTCGATTTCTTCCGGTTTTTCTTCTTTTTCAGTTTCATCGAAGATTTCCTCATCATCTTCAACCGACTCTTTTTCCTGCTCCTCTTTTTTTTCAGGCTGTTTCACGTCGTCCGTTTCCGTATCCTGATATTGCTTTTCGCGCCGCTTTTCCAAAAGATTCTCGATCGGGGTTGAAATTAAATTCTCGATCATAAAATCATCATCTAATTCTTTCTGTGGCTCTTTTGGTTTTTCAGGAGCTTTTTCTTCAGGTTCGGATTTCTCAGTGACTTGTTTTTCCGACTTTTCTTCTGGAACGACTTTTTCTTCCGGTTCTTCGAATGTTTCTTCCTCTGTTTCATATTGCTTGCGATCCAATATGATGCGACCGTCCAGTGTTAACATAGGTGTTCCGGGAGGTTTCATTCGTTTTTTCTTACCGGAGCGTGCGACGTATGCTTCGCGTAACTGGCGTGTATTTAAACGACTGCGAACCAGTTCATCATAAATCCTGCTTTCGTTGATTTTCGTGAATCCATACTGTTCGCTATTCAGTTCTTCGCTGATTCGCTTTGCGCCATATTCAGGATGCTTCTTTATTATATCATAAATCTTGGTTTTTTCTTCAATCGAAAAGTGCTTCGATTCCAAAGAAATTGTATCGTCTATGGAATATGCTTCAACCCCTTCTTCTTCAAAAATCTTCTTGTATTTATTATAATATGCATACGTTGTGATACCAGCATCTTCACAAGCCTCCCGGATATTTTTCCCATTTAAAATTAAATTATGAGCCTTTTGAGCCCGTTGATATTCAATTTTTTCCGGTGAGCTTTTTTCCTTAATAGCGACGAGTGTAATATCATCATTCTGTTCAAATCCTTGTGTGAATGAATATATATCGTTCTTTAATTTTTCGGAAAAAGGCTCCACACGTAATGTGGCGTGTTTTCGAATTGCATCTAACAACCGCTCTTCACCAAATAGAGTTCTCTTATGATTCATTGCTTCTGTTATTCCATCCGTATAAATCAGCAGAACGTCATCTTCAGCCAATTGAATGGTATCGGATTCGATTGATTTCTTGAAGAGCTCCGGATCAGGAAGCGAAATCCCGACAGGGAATCCTTTTGGATTCAAATAATATGTTTTATTGGTGGTTTGCCGATATAAAATCATCGGATTATGCCCGGCACTGGCATAATTCAGACGTCTTTTCTTGGAATCGATAATGACGTAAAAAATAGTCACGAACATGCCTTTTTTCATATCCTTGACAACAAAATTATTGAGCCGCGCCAGTACCTCGGAGGCTGACTTTACACCGCGAGCTTCAGTACGTAATGCTGTGCGGATCATTGTCATAATAAGGGAACCCGGAACACCTTTTCCGGATACGTCGGCGACAACAATGCCCAGCGAATCTTTATCTACTTCAACAAAATCATAATAATCCCCGCCAACCTCTTTAGCTGCTTCGTAAAAAGATGAAATTTCATAACCTTCTAATTGGGGAACGCGCGTTGGTAATAGAGTTTGCTGGATATCCTGAGCCAGTTGCATTTCCTTTTGGAGCCGCTCCTGTTCAGCAAGATTTGCCTGTGACTTCTTGAATTTATCCGTAATTTCGCTGAACGCTTTTGCGATTTCCCCCAATTCAGAGCCAGTATCGAAATCATACTCATCTTCGACATCACCGTGACCCAGTTGTTTCACCCATTCTGACAATTTGCGGAACGGATTCATCACAATATATATCAAAATTGCTATGCCGACATAGCCCATAAGCAGAATCAGAACTGCCAGCTTCAAGTATTCGAGCCGTTCGTTCGAAACTCTCGTATCAACATACTCTTTTTTGATCAGCAAATGGTTCTCGCCGATCTTTTCATTATTTTCAGCGTATATCGGACTTACGATATCATAAACTTCTATTCCATCATCTGTTTCGTACTGGTAGATACCCTGGTGTATTTCCTTAATATTCGGAGGCAACCGAAATTCAGTGAAAGTCAGTTCGTCATCAGTGCTGTACTGGCACAAATTATCCGAATCAATAATAATGACTTTGTAAATTTCGCTTCTTTCTTCCAGATCGATCGCATCGATCAGGTGAGTTCCGATATAGAGTGTACTGAGAGTATACTCTCCGGGCTTTACTACCGAATTTGCGATATTTACGGAATTGGACTTTTCAAATGCCAATATTTCATCAGTGACTTGCTGCCCTTTTACAATGTAAAAATACAAATATCCAATGGCAATAATAGCCGTGAGGATCGCAGCAGAAATCAGCGAGTAATTTGACTTCAGGCTCAACGAAATGGCTGATGAGGGAACTTTGCTGACTTTTTCTTCGGATTTCGGAAGCTCTTTCTTTCGAAAATCGCCGTCGCGGAATTTGGTGAGACGTAATTCGTTACCTTCCTCGGTGTGGCGATAATCGATCTCGTCCATAAGCCGGCGCATTATGAAAATGCCCAAACCACCCTTTTTACCGATATCCACGTATCTCTTCAGGTCCGGGTCTTTCGCTTTCGCCGGATCAAAATATTTTCCCTGATCCAGAAGAACAACTGTCATGCTGTTTTTCCGGACCACAATTCTCATGGTAATATCGCCATCTTCATCCCGGTAAGCATGTTTTATAATGTTCGTCGCTGCTTCGTCGATTGAAAGTTTAAACGCATTTATGACGCTATCAGGGAATTTATATTTCTTGCCTGTCTTGGTAACGAAATTTCTCAATTCGCCCAGGTAGTCAATGTGACCAGGAACTTTTATTTCATCTTTATTGACTGCTTTAAACACCCTGTTTGTTTAACCTCCCTCTCTTTATTCCTGCCCTCGTTGTTTACGCTCAAGATGTTCTCTGGCAGTATCAATGCCATCCAATATTTCTTTATTATACGGCTGAATTTCTTGCAAGGCTTCCAATATTTCAAGAGCCTGTTTATATTTTCCTTCGTTGATCAAACGCAAGCTTTTCAGAAAATCAGCTTTTACCTGTCCTGTCATCGGCTCTCGCTTTGCAAATGCTCTGGCTTTCACTTCTTCGTAACGTTTTCTGACTTCTTTGTTGTTCGGATCGAAAACCAGCGCTTTTTCATAAGCTTCCATCGCTTTTTTGTATTCTTTACGGATTTGATAGTTTCGACCCTGCTGGTAAAGATCGTAGAAACTTAGTTTATTTTCATACTTTGCCCGTCGCTGGTTGATCTCATTACGTATTTTGCGATCATCAGGATTGAGCCCGATCGCCTTGTTCAAAATGTTGATTGCTTCAACAAATTTTCCTCTACGACCCAACGCGTCCGCTCGTTGAATCAGCGAATATATTTTCGACGAGTAATCAACTTCCGCTTTTTTAATATGCTCCTTAGCCAGTTTATTATCCGGGTCGCGCTCTAATATTTTTCGCCATTCCGAAATAGCCTGTTCGTATTCCTCATTTTCATAAAATGTTAATCCCCGTTTAAAATGCTCATTGACAAAGATTCGATCCTCTTCCCTTTTTCGTTCAAGCGCGTTTTGAGCCTGTATTTCAGCCAGGGTTTTTTCCATTTGCTCTTTATATTTCTGTTCGGCAAATTTCAAGAGTTCTTTTGCCTCTCGAATTTCGATGGCATCGGGAGCTTCTTCTTCAAATCCAATTACGACATTAAATTCTCGTTGCGCGCGCAAATAATCTTCCTCATCCATATAGCGTTTGCCATATTCCATAGCCTTTGCAATTTTTTCATTCCGTTCCCATTCGATTTTCTGTGCGACCTGTCGATCGATTTCTCTCAATTTTCGCTCTTCTGCAATACGGATCATTTCGTCTTTTGATTTACCAAAAGAAACGGTCAACGAAAGTCTATGACTGGTATCCAGGGGATGATCGGCGAATTTGCCGTAAGAATAATCCAGTTGAAATATATTATAACTAAATCCTGCTCCAAAAGCAAGTTGATTATTGTTCATGCCAAAACGCAACATCGCCTGATCCTGAAATACATATTCAGTCCCGGTATGATATCGAAACGGGCTGTCACCTCCACCCTGTTCAAAATCCATGAAGAAAATGACTTTAGTTCCCCGGGCATTTATCGGAATCGGTTTTGCAACTCCAAATTTCAAATTCATAGGAAGAACATCTGTTGTTTCCAATGGCTTAAGCCGCGGTGTTAGCAAATTTTGAAGGTTAAATCCCATGGAAAGGTCCTGCAGAATAATATTTCCGATATTGGGCTTATATAAGAATCCAAGATCAGCACCCACACCTGTATCGGAATTTCCCCACATTGAAAAATAATCGAGTTTAATATTAACTCCGAGTGAAATGTTATGCGGCAAGCCTTTGGCATACGACAGAATGAATTGACTGCGCTGGTAGGAGGTTGTTCCATCCGATACATTCTGATCATCTGTTATCTGGATGCCATCTGTACCAATTCGAAGTGCTCCAACACCTATCGTTCCGAAATTCACCGTCGGGTGTACGTATCCGACAAAATTATACTGTGCATCTGCTATCAAATTGGTATAGAAAAAAGAGAAGCTTTTCTTTTGCACATATTCCATTCCCGCAGGATTCCAGTATATGGCTGTCGCATCGAACGGCATAGCGACATATGCATTTCCGAGTCCCATGGCACGTGCGCCCACCCCTGCCGAACTGAACAAACTGAGCGTTCCTGCCGATCCTTCATCCGATGCACAAATTCTTGTAACCCCCAACATGAAAAAACTAATTATTAATACAGCTCTTCTCTTCATTATTCTTGCCTTTTATATGTTTT
>WJJN01000792.1 GCA_014729735.1 Candidatus Zhuqueibacterota bacterium | reverse complement strand
TTTAAACATCTTAAATTCCTCCGCGACCAGTTTCAGAAACAAATTTTAACATTGAATACGGTCTTGAACAGGAATTGTTGCGGGCGAATTCATCAGTTACTATATATTATACAGTTCTTTGACTTTTGCTATATGATCATTGAGATGGCGAGGTGGTGCCATTACAAACTTACAAAATTCATCACCATGCGCGCGACAGGTGATTTCTTTTGCCTCCAACCGGAATCCAAATGCTTCGGTTGCCCAACCCGATGAATACCCGGCATTTAGATGACAAATCGGGCGATCGGTCTTTGTGCCGGCTTCAATAAATGCTTCTGCCTCATACGAATTCGGATGATTGTAAATGAGGAGAAAATTTTCATCCATGGCAAGATTGCTTTCAGGTAGGATTTCTACCGTTGCATAGCCTCCATGTGCAAAATAAATCGGTCCGGTCATTCCTTTTTCCATAGAATCGGTAATGTTAAATTTCTCAATAAAAAAACTGGCGTCCGCACTACCACAAGCCCTGCCGAAACGATAGACCGCCTGATGAACGCCGGTCCCCAGAATTTTCTCAAGCTCCTTTCGGAGAAAGACGGACATCGACTGCGCACGATACATGACGTACCTTTCTCCGTTTACGAGAATAGTACCTTTTTGGCTGTCTTTCTCTATTTGAGAGAAAAATTCCGTGTATTTTTCGTTGACTTTCTTAAATATTGCATCCTGAGCAACAGCTTCGGCGTTTTGCTTTTCGTCCTGCATGTTTATTCCCCCTTAAAAATTAGTTATGATTTAAATATTTTTATTCAGTTAAATATATGAGTTTTTTCAAGACAATCAAGTCTTAAATTGTTATTATTTTGAAATAAATGTAATAGAAAATTCCTAAGCTTAATATATATTGATAGATATTTAAAAATTTGAATGAATTATTGTTTCTGTAACTGGCTCACATAAATTATTTTTCAATGCGTATATCAGATCATTCTCGTTCTGAATTTCATAGTTGAATTTAGTGTAATATGTGCCAATGTCGTATGCCGTATGGCTATCACTTCCTGCGATTTGACACAAGTTCAATTTTTTTGCGTAATTTATCGACCGCTGCATTTCTTCATCAGTGATGTTGATACTTTTAATTTCAAGCCCGTATACATTCAAATTTTCCAGTTCCTGAAGTTTTATCTTTCGACCATATCTAAATATATGTGCAGGAATAACAACGCCACCAACACGATGCACTTCGGCAAGCAATTCGAAATCATTCATGTTTTCAAAAAGTCTTGGTGCAGATCCATCGAGATCGAAATAGGTAAGATAATGCATGCCGCTTTCGGCTGTCATTTCGATGCCCCATAAAAGCAATATTCCATGCGCATTTTCGAGCAGTTGCTGACGTTCCGTGGCTGTCCACATTGCATTGTGTTCCGTGATAACAATCCCATCCAGATTTGTTTCCATCATACGCCCGATAATATCTTCCGGGTCTGTTTCACTGCAAATTGAATAGCGATTTGTATGTGTATGCATGTCAATATTCATTATTGTATTTCTCCGTAATTCATCAAGTTCATTTTAAGTCCGGACAAAAAACTGTAAGTCTTGAATATACCCAAAAAATGAAAACATAACAAGGATTAAATAAAATTTTCAGATTCGACCATATCGTCGGCAGTGTTCGACAATATGGTCGCAATATCTGTTATCCTTCACTACGTGATGTAGTATGTAAGATACTGATAATAATTTCCATAAGGTTGGTAGTGAGTTAATGGTATAAGAGTTGCATAAAAATAAAATAAAAATGTCATTTCGATATTCTCAATAAATAATTTATTTGGCATTCAGCGCTCTAATTTCAGTGAAAAATTCATAATGTAAATGTGTAAAAACACCAAGGGAGGCAACATGAATCACATTTTCAAATTTAAATTTTTGGTAATCGTACTTACTGGTTTGCTAATGGCAGGCTTGTGTCTTGCTCAAGGGCAGCCAAAAAAATTAGCGATAACTAAAGGACCGCACGTTTCTTACATTTCTGAAACAGCCGTAGAAATTCAATGGGAAACGAACAAGGAAGCAAGCGGTTTCGTTGAATATGGGACCGATAGCTCGATGACGGATACGGTTTCTGTTGACGAAGTCTCAGAAGAACATGAGGTCGAATTAATTGATCTGCAGCCGGATATGGAATATTTATATCGTGTGGTCGCAATCGATACATCTGGCACAGACACTTTCCGGACCCGAATTTTGAAATTTACCACCGGTAATGATGAAAATGAATCACCCCATATTGAAATCATCGATGGAAAGAAAGATATTGCCGTCGGCGATACGGTTCGGTTTATGGCAATATATAAAAATAATGGTGGTGTTGAGTTTGATACAACATTTGTCTGGTCGGTGAAGCCGGATTCGCTTGGCAAAATAGATTCCACCGGATTATTTGTTGCCATGACACCCGGGAAAGGTATCATTTATGCTCAACTGGGTGATCTTGTTGATTCAACGGAGATTGAAATCAAAGAAGATGATTCCGGAAAAGACGATGATGAAAAAGGTAAGAATGATCGTTTTGTCGTCATTCCAGGAGATACCACTGTCGAAGTCGGAAGCGTGATTCAATTTAATGCGTACTATAAAAATGACCAGGATGTGCTGGTCGATACCGTTGCGCAATGGTCACTGTCCGGTAGTCCGATTGGTACGATATCCGAGAATGGAGAATTGAATGTTATTGCTCCGGGCATCGGCTTTGTGAAAGCGAAATTGGATAACTGGGAAGAGGTTGTCCTTGTTACAGCAGTAAACACCGATGTGGATAGCAGCAGTTTGAACACAATCAAAATATCTCGTGTATTCCCGGATGGCAAAGTTTTACCGCCGCATATTATCCATGAAGGCGAAATTTATAATATTGGCGGTTTGCAACCTCCATTTCATCTGTTAAACGGAGGCAAGGTTTATTTCCCCTATGGTTGTCTGGATGAAGACATTGTTATACACATCAAACTCCCCGAATTTGCTAATGTGGAAAATGACACCGTGAAATTCGGGAGAAAGATG
>WJJN01000791.1 GCA_014729735.1 Candidatus Zhuqueibacterota bacterium | reverse complement strand
TTTTAATTTAAATCTGAAAATCCAAATCCCCCAACGCATTTTTCTTTTCATCGCACAAACACGCGGCTGCTTCCCAGCCACCTGCTTCCTGCGTGACTTTGATCAACAACGTGTTCCACCCTTTTTGAATCCGAACATCTATTCTATCTGCGCCTAACATCAGACCACGGGCGACATTTAAGGAGTGAACCAACTCGCCGTTGAGCCATACTTTGGTTCCATCGTCTGTGCCCAGTTCCAGAACAGCGTTCCGGGCGTCGTCCGAATGGAAACGTGTTCGCATATAGGCGACCCGGTTTTTGCCCCCAAAAATATTATGAAATTGCACGATATGCGGCATCGATCTGTCTGCCGGAAGAGTTTGCCAATCTGCATTCTGATCGTTCCCCGGTTCCGGCGGGAAAATGACATCGAAAAGCGCCTTAGCCGAATTAGCACCCTCTTTCGTATAGGGTCCGGAGACCTGCCATTTACTGATGAACTCATCCG
Organism: Candidatus Zhuqueibacterota bacterium; assembly: GCA_014729735.1. GTDB lineage: Bacteria > Zhuqueibacterota > Zhuqueibacteria > Thermofontimicrobiales > Thiofontviventaceae > Mariaggregatimicrobium. The sequence goes on along the minus strand of WJJN01000791.1, from coordinate 2,396 downwards.
GCTTTCGCGTGCGAATCGTGATCTGTTGCATTTCTTCTTCGGAGAAATAAACATCCTCCTTGATTTCTTCAGGCTCCCAGCACTGCTCCAATTCACCTGGCACCGGTTCTTTTATAGGAATCACGAACACTTCTTCATCATGCTCGTCTTTCTGGATTTTGCCGCCTGATCGCAGCACGGCATCGTGTGCCAGCTTTTCGCAGACATCAATCAATTCTTCAAAATTATATTCCGTATATGAAAATTTTTGGGTAGAATCCAACGCCTTTTTATATTTCTCGGGGATATTGGAAAAGCCCATTTTTGTAAAAAGAATTCCTGCCGCGTTGGATGGATTGCAATCCGAATCCTGACCACAACGCATCGAAAATGCGATCGTGCTGTCTATATCTCCGTTGCCGTATAGAAGCCCCATCACGATATAGGCGCCGTTTATCTTCGCATCGATATTAAAATCCGAATCCGGACCGCCACAGGAAAATTTCCTGTATTTTTCATAATCCTGATATTTATTTTGGATCAAATGCCAGGATTGCTCCCAGTTATCAGGGTATTTCCGATACCAGTCCACTACATTGGCGATGCATTCATAATACATGCTTTTTTCGGGAATACATGCCAGTCCCGCATCTATAATTTTTTCGATATCCTTTTCAAAAAACGCCGCTGCATACATTCCGCCGACGAACAGCCCGCCATAAAGCCCGTCACCATAGTTCATTATCCGACCGAATTTATCCCCCAATTCGATTACTGTGTTCGGCATGCCCGGCGCGATCAATCCTGAATAATCCGCCTCGATCTGGTAATCGATATCATCCGCATGGGTATTGTATTTTGGATGCCCGGAGTAGGGCGGCGCAATTCCCGAGCGCAAATTGTTCCTGCCTGCTTTATTCGCGTGCCACAGCATGTATTTGCTATTGGCAAAATCGATTCCTGCCTGGTGAATGGATACATCGAAACCATGCTCCTCCAGCGTTCGCAGGAATGTCATTTCCACATAAATATCATCCTGCTCGAACTGATTCACCATATCGGGCTTCCATCGCGGAACTGCATCTTCCGGAATGATCTCGCCTTTCCATTTGAACTCAGTGGGTCCACCCCAACCAACACCGACCATCTGTCCAACCCAGCCGGCTTTCATTTTATCGATATACTCCTCAATCGTGATCGTTTTTACCTGGCACGGCTCCATTTGGCAATTGATAATCAAAAAAGCCACGCATAAAACAAATAAAATAAAAATTCGTGTCATAACACCTCCCTGCGACTATCATTTTACCAGAAATAAATATAGAATAACACAATGACGCCAACAATTATCCCGGAATGAATCACGTCCCATTTATCCCAACTTTCGCGGGTTTCCTGTTTCTGCTCCGGCGTAGACGAGGCATACGTCAGTCCTTCAAGCTGCTCCCTGGATGGTTTACGTGTGAACAGGCTGACGATAACGATTATTAATATTGTAAAGACGAATAATCCCTCGCAAAAATGCAGCCAGTTGATTTCCACAAATTTGTAGAGAATGCTCTCCGGCGGCAGAAATTGCTGAAAGACCATTAGCGCCAACCGCAGCATGCCAATGCTGAAACCTGTGACAAGTCCGGTTAATCCTCCTGCTGCTGTCACTCGTCTCGAAAAGACGCCCATCATGAACACTGCAGCGATTGCCGGTGCGATGAGCGACTGCACGACCTGCAGATATTCGTACAGCACATCTGCGATTAACTTCATAATCGGAATCCAGACAATACCCAGTACGACTACTGTCGCCGTTGCGACGCGTCCCACGAATACAAGATGTTTTTCCGAAGAATCCGGCTTGATCTTCTTGTAGAAATCCACAGTGAACAATGTTGCCGATGAATTGAACAGCGATCCCAGGGAGCTCATCAGAGCAGCAACCAGTCCGCCGACCACGATTCCCTTAATTCCTGCCGGTAATAATGTGTTCACTAAAACAGGGAATGCCTGATCCGAGCTTTCCAGCACAATGATGCCCTTCTGATTTAAAGCATACGCAATCATGCCCGGGATCAGGAAAATAAAAACCGGGAGCAGCTTCATGTAACCGGCGAAAATCGTTCCACGCCGCGCCTGCCGTTGATTGCGGGCAGATAGCGTTCGCTGCACAATATATTGATCGGTACACCAGTACCAGAATCCGATAATTGCTGATCCGAACAGCACGCCGGTCCACGGAAATTTGGGATCATCCATGGGACGAATTAAGCGCATTTGCTCACCGCAAATCTGCTGCAACTCGCCCCATCCGCCGAGTTTTACGAGCCCCACAATAAGGATCACCACCGAGCCAATAATGAGCACCGGCGCCTGAAGGACCGAGGTATAGAGAACTGATCTCATCCCTCCGAAAATCGTGTACA
>WJJN01000790.1 GCA_014729735.1 Candidatus Zhuqueibacterota bacterium | reverse complement strand
TTTCAATTATATGCTGAAAAAATCCGGTTTAACGGGGCGCGAGGAAATCAATGAAATCGATATCAATGATCGGGAGGGATTGTACGAAGGCGACGAAAGCCGTGCGCTGCCGGTTCCGGAATTGAATGCCAATATCACGTTCCGGTCCCCGCAGAAATGGGGACCGGAAGTACAGGGCATGCATCCATTGGAAAACTGGAACCTGACATTTTTCGCCGAATGGGAAGCCGGCGGCTATTTCACCTGGAATCCGAATAACAAGCTGCATGTGAATGACAACATGCGCTGGCCCGATTACTACATGGTCGATCTTAAATTAACTAAAACATTCCGCTTCGGCGGATTGGGCGCCACATTTTTTGTGGACGTCAGCAATCTGTTCAATATCAAAGAAAATCTGATGCATCGGGGATTCGCATTTACGCGGGATGCCGGAATCGGGTGGGATGAGGATGACGATAAGTGGCGTGATTTCTTCAATTATATGGGATCGCTGCGGCTGGCGATGTACGATTCGCCGGATTACGATACACTGCGTGAGAAGTATCCCGGTATGTTTTTGCCCGGCAAAGATGACGTCGGCGATTTAAGATCAGCCGAAAAACCATACATCAATGATCCCAATTATCCGTTTTGGCTATACGGCAGACCGCGGGATATCTGGTTTGGCGTGCAGTTCACTTTTTAACGGTATCGCTTTCAATAAATGGAGTCTTTTATGATCAATAATAAAAAATACAATTGGAGCCTTTTGCTGCTGATCATCGTTTTCGCTGCTGTTTCCAACCCGAATATTTCTGCGCAGACGCAGCCGGAGCTGGAGAAAGCAGTGATGAAATTGGGACATGTCTGGTGCGGCGTAACGGCGAATGGTGATAAGGGAAATTTCGATTACCGCGCTGGCTTCTTCCCGAATGATTATGATATTTTAGGAATGCGTGGTCAGTACCGGGATGCCTGGGCAGGAGCCGGATTCCGGCTGACAACGACGAACTGGGTCGATCCTGTTGACTCGCTGCACGCAGTGGCTGTTTACGGACCCACGAACGAATTCATGCCCGTCGGCAAAGTTGTTGTTCCGATGACGAATTACATTCGCTACAAATATCCGCACGAGGTCGTCGATTTTCAGGAGGTGGAAATTGAAGACTTCGGCACACACGATCCGGCGCAATTTGGGGATTACACCTGCGATCAACTGATCGAGGTGACCTCGGAAAATATTCTGGGCGTGCAAATACAACGTAAAATAATGGCGTGGAGCCAGAATTTCAATGATGATTATATCATCGTGGATGCAACATTTACGAATGTCACTGATGACACGTTGCACGATTTTTATATTAATATTGAATCGAACGGAAATAATTCCGTCCGGTCGAATGGCTCAAATCCGTCTCCTGCGTCGGGTGAGCGATTCGACCCGGCGACGACATGGCAGCATTATTACGGCGGCAGGGTCGGCGATACGCTGCGGGTATTCTACGAATACAGCGCCGACGAGCCGGATATTCCCGGTGATAATATGGGCGCGCCGGCGCCGTCGCAGGGTGGCAGGCTGCTTAATGCGAAATTTATCTGGTATTCGATTTTGCATGCATCGGGAGAGGCGTACGAAAATCCGGCTGATGATGTCGATGATTTCCTGCAGCCGAAAGTGACGTATATTGGCAAAAGCAATTTGATTCCATATAATGACGAAGGGGATGAATTCGGTGACAAAAATTTCTGGGCGATCCGCGGCGCGTATTCCGATTTCTTCCCGATGAGCGGAGAAACATGGCCCGGTACATATCATGGCGGGAACAGCGATGAACAGAACAGCGCCGATTATTCGAGTCATCCGGCAGGTACGCGGCAGAAAAATGATTCCAAAATGTGGAGCTCGTTCGGTCCGTACACCATGGCGCCAGGCAAGAAAGTGCATCTGGTATATGCCAGCGGCTACACCGGACTGAGCCTGGAAACTGCCAAGGAGGTTGGCAATAAATGGCTGAATAAAACGCTGGAAGAACCGCCGGGAATTCCCGATCCTCGAACAGGCTATTTCCCGCCGAATTTCGTTTATCCGCCCGGAACAACGGACATGGATAAAAGAAAAAATCGCTGGCTCAGCACAAGTATCGATTCCGTGATGCAGGCTGCCTACCGGGCAAAATGGAATTTCGAAATCGGCTATCGAATTCCGCAGGCGCCACCACCGCCGACGAGCATTGAAATTACCGGTCTGGGAACCGGCGTCGAAATCCGATGGGTTGATCAAGAGGCAGAAATGATGCCCAATTTCGCCGGGTATCGTATCATGCGGCGTATCTCCAATAAGGACACTGTGTTCTATGAAGAAATCTACTCATCCGGTGCGGATGATAAGGCGGAAGAACATTTGTACGTGGACAAGAATGTTCTCATCGGCGCACAATATTATTATTATATTCAGGCGAAAGCAAAAATTGCAGAAGACGATCCGTATGCTGATCCGGGAACCCGCGGCAAAACTATTTACAGCAGCCGGGTTCTTGATCCCAACATTTACTGGATAAATCCACCGCATTTTTCACAAACTGATCTGAGTGAAATCCGAATTGTGCCGAATCCATATAACATAAATGACCCGTTACTGGTTGAACATGGATTCACAGACCAGCGAGCAATTCAGTTTTTTAATCTGCCTGGAAAAGTAACAATCAAGATTTTCACTGAAAACGGGGATCATGTCCAAACACTCGAGCATGACAGCCCGGTCAGTTCGGGGTATGAAAACTGGAACATGATTACGCGGAATCAGCAGGTGATCAACAGCGGTGTTTATATTGCGGTATTCGAAAAGCCGAACGGCGAAATATCGCATCAGAAATTTCTGGTGATACGTTAATTCAGAAACAGGGAGAAGTTTCAATGAAATATATAAAAATGTTTGTTTTCATCGTGATACTTATCATAATTGCACAACCGATCCACTCGCAGGTCGGATTGAGCAAAGTCGCGCAAAGCACGATGAATTTCCAGTTGGTTGGGATTTCACCAAAAGCCTCCGCGATGGGCGATGCGTTCATGGCTTTGGGAAAGGGTGCAGAGAGTATCTTTTTCAACCCTGCTGGATTAGCAGAAGTATCGAATAATTTTGATGTGAAAATGTATGCGACCCAATGGATCGCGGATATTAACTACATGGCGGGAGCGGCTGTCTGGAATGCAAACAATTACGGTGCGATTGGCTTCAGTTTTTTATGGGTCGATTACGGAACGATCTATGGAACAAGTCTGGTGCCATTAGCAGAGCAAAGCTTATATCCACGGGGTTATATCGACAATGGAACCGTCAGCAATGTGGGTGCATATTCGGCAGGGATTTCTTATGCACTTGCCGTGAGCACAAAATTTCTTATTGGTGGAAACATCCGGTTGGTCGGTCAAAATCTGGGACAAAATTACTTTCCAAACGGCGAGGTGATCGATAATAATGCTACCAAGCTCGTTTTTGACGCAGGAGTGAAATACTATACCGGATTCAAAAGCTTTCGGTTCGGGATGGCAATCCGCAATTTTTCATCGAATTTGAAGCGCGAGGAAATCAGCGAACAACTGCCGCTGTTATTCACAATGGGCGCGGCAATGGACATTTTCGATGTCGTCGCGCCGAGCTATTCCGAGGACAATTCACTGACGCTGGCAATCGATTTTCAACATCCGAATAATT
>WJJN01000789.1 GCA_014729735.1 Candidatus Zhuqueibacterota bacterium | reverse complement strand
TATAACCATACCAGTATGCCAGTTTTCTTTTTGCGTTGCTCCGTTTGACATCATTAAACATGTCTGCTATTTTCCCATCTTCCAGTCTCATCGTTTTCCAAAGATTGAGATAGGTTTTATGATTGTCATCCGGGCTTTCCTGAATCATTGTTGCAATTTTATCAAGAATCCGACCGCACGCTGTTTGCAACAGATCATCTTGCATTGCCCGGAGTGTTTTCCAGTCTTTTTCGGGGATAGTGCGCATGGTTACTCCTCCATTTTTTGCCACTGATTTATACGGATATATCTATAACATTTTCTAATAGTCAGGAATTTCATCGATTTCCTGCTTTAATTTTCTTTCGTTGCATAATTTATTTTCACGCATTGTGGAATCATCATAATTTGATAATATACTATTTTTACTGAATAAAGTCAATTTCAAATACACATTATTTAACAAATACCATTGCCTTCTGTTTCACCTTGCCACTGCTAAATAGTCTGTAGAAGTAAACTCCACTGCTCACCGGGTTGGAATTGTTGATTTTTCCGTTCCAGGTGACGATATGCCTGCCCCGGTTTTGAAGCCGGTCCACGAGAACATCGACTTCTCTGCCGAGAATATTGTAAATAACCAGTTTTACATGTTGCTCTTCTTCAATATCGTAGATGATGTTCGTGGCGGCGTTGAATGGATTGGGATAATTTTGCAGTAAATCAAACTTGAATGTTAGCAGTTCGTTGCCGGGCGCTTTGGTAGAGTCATTGCCATAAATCACGATTCCTGTTTGTCCATTTGCAAAAAGTTTGCCGGCATGATAACAGACACGCGACCAGGAACCGGGCGCCTTAAGATGCCACTTGATTTTCCTGTTCGTCATGTCAAAGGCGAGAATCCCGGATTCACCGGAAGAACCGTTGCTGGCATAGATGACGTCATTTACTGCAATAAGACTATGTGCATCGAATGGAATTTTCTCCTGCCATTTTTTTTCTCCACTCGCTTTGTCAAAGCAAATAATCGAACGACTATAAGATAATGCTATTTTATTGTCAATTGCCAGGAGATTTTCAGGAGTAGAACCACCCCAAAAATCATTTTGCCATAAAATTTCACCTTCTGTGAGTGACACAGCCGAAATAAAGAAATCGAGAATTTCATTTGTTTCATTATTATAGCCACCGGAATAAATATATGCATACGATTTATCCAGACAAATATTCCGGGGAAGTCGAATTTCATCAGTAACCCATAATAAGTTGCCGTATTCGGGATTGAAGGCATAGGTCCCTTTATCCGAACTTATTACAAATGCTTTCTCATTTGCTGCAGTCAGATATTTTCGCGCCGATGGAACTTCTACGGACCAATTGATATCGCCATTATTTGCATTTATATTCAGCAGAGTTGAATCATCGCTTAAGACAAACAGTTCGTCTTTGTATGGAAGGGGATTATAATATTTATCTCTGGCAATTTTAATGTATTTATCCCATGCCAGTTGTTTGTTCTGCAAATCGTAGCAGCTAAAGTGATTGTTTCTGTTAATAATTAGCTTATCATCATCCGCTAAAAAAGTATCTCCGCTATTATCAATTCTCCACAGGATGTCTAACGTTTTGCCATCAATAATAACAGTATTATTATGGAGCCGTTTAATTTCCTGGACAAGAAAATCGCTAACTTGGTCGCCATTCATATCAAAGAACAACGGATAGTAGAGGAAATAATCTTGAATCACATTTTCAAGAACTGGCTTTTCAATGGTTTCACCGGAGAAAACCGGATTTCGTTCAGAATTTGCAAATTCCATTTCCCAGTTTTCACAATCGTTACAAATATCCGAAAAGACCGGGACTGTTTCAATATTAACTTTTTCGGCGGAAACCCAGCCGATTGTGCCATCTGCTAATTTGATTTTTATAAATGAAGAAGGCTCATTTAAATAATCCTCTAACAAACTATTGCCATATAAAACTGAAACCGAATTATTATTGTCTGTCGTTTTGATCACCGGGAAGTCAGTGCTATATCCATAACGAATTTCTACGTTTGATTCTTTTAGTGTTGCTTTCCTGGGAATGAATTCGCGAAAGTCATCAATTCGCTTCATTGCGTAATAGACGCTGCAATTTTCTCGTTCAGCAGGATCATAAATGCTAAATTTGTCGAAATCATTTATGACGTGATTATATAGTTCTTTCAAAGGCTGTATGTCCACAATAGTCTTATCGCAAAAAAATGCAACTTTCAATACTGAAAAAGCACCGAGAGTATAATCTTTGAATTTCTTCTGTAGTTTGTTGCCGAAGGATATGTATTTCTCATACTCAAAATCGTCTTCGAATATTTGAAATACATTCGATGCTAAATAGCAGGAAAAATGTGTCGTTGAAAGATAGTAATAACGGTATTCATCCGGATATTTTTCCAAAGCAGCAATGGCGGTATCCACCATTTTATCGTATTTCTTGCGCAGACCATAGCTTCTTGCCAATCCTGCATAACCAACCACAATGACTGTCGAATTCCCAGTTTCGCTTATAATTTTCTCTGACTCAATTTTTAACCGATTTGCATCTTCCGACAAAATATTTACAATTCCTGTTGCCGCGCTGATATCAACCCAGGACCACCATTCTTCACCAGATAGCTTATATTCTTCACACGTTTGAATGATGAGATGATATTGCTCAATCGCACGATCATAATTTTCGAGATCGCTATGATAGATGTGAGCGATTTCTGTCATCGCCCACGCACCAGCGTTCCCCGAAAATAGCATCTGATGCGAATAGTTATTTACAATTTTTTGTAATACTTCAATTGCTGCATCATATTCTTCCATTTGATTATATATTGCATATTCTGAATAAAGAGCAAACGCACCGGAACCAACGATATGAAATCCCTCCATCGGTTCAAAATAATATACTGAGTCATCAGGAACAACAATGTGTTGTAATTTTTGAGAAAATTCCAAAGCCATGCCCAGATCTTTCGTACTTTCGAAATTCACAATATATGACCAACCTCCACGGAAAAAACTGATCACATCAAAATACACGGTCTCCAGTTGTATTTGATCTATTTTTGCCTTAACCCATTTAAAATTAGCATAGTAGTTCACGGTTAGCCAGAGAGCACCAGCGATTAGTTTAACATCTTGAACAAAAAGAGGCTTGCGTTCTGTTAAAATCTCAAATTCTGTCGAACTGTCAGCAGGATTTTCAAAAAGAGTATCTCCTTCAGCACAGATATAAATTACAGGACTCGCCACTGCGATATTCTCATTCCGAACCCAGCCGGTTTCGTAATCCGGGAGAAGCACCTGAATCCAACCATTCCTATTAAATATTGGCTGAGAGTTTCCGGTTTCTCCGATTGTTAATATTGATTCAGCAAAATCCAGTTCATCGATGATCGATGCATTCGTCGTGGAATCTGAATAGATAAACACATTGTCTACCACGGTCAATCCGATGCCAAGCTGGTCTGCTTTGAGATGAAGAGTATACGTGACGGCAAAGAATAAAATCAGGTATTTTTTCATGATATATCCTTTGTTTGAGTTTTAGCTAAAAAAAATACGATTAATACACGCGCGATGTTATCCTCATTAGCTAATAAAAAAAAATGATAAGCGATAATGCTCGAGAACAAAGATAAAAAGGTATTCTCCAATAAATGCGGGAAAACTTGTGTTCTTAACATGAAGATGAATCAAAGTTAATAAACGATTCGTAAAAAGTCAACAAAAATATTACCGAATTAATCTAATAAAATTCATCTTGAAAAAGGAATGCTCCGACATATCCCTTTGAGCATAAATCTCAATTTATCAAAACAACTAAATCCTCCGAAGTCCTTAAGACTTCGGAAGTTTAAATGATCATTCCCCTTTCTTGCCCTCATAAAATTCCCGCATCACATAAAACGCTTTTTTGCGGGCACCGGTTTCGCCGATTAAGCCTTTTCGGTTCCAGTCGTCCTGGATGTCGGGTAACGGACGCCGGGGAGAGTGGAAATCCGCCAGTATCCAGGGGCAGGTACCGCGGAGCTGCGGAATTCGGGTGAGCATGTCAATGCTTTCCTGG
>WJJN01000164.1 GCA_014729735.1 Candidatus Zhuqueibacterota bacterium | reverse complement strand
TTGAAAATTAAGTATTGAAGATAGTTCTGCATCAGAAATCAAGAGAAAGCAGGTATAAAAATACTGGTTGGTGGGATTTTCCACAATAGATTCGATTTTAAATAAACACAAGAGTCAGAACATACAGATGGTAGATATTTTATCATATTTGAAATCAGACCGCGTGCTGCTTTCGGACGGTGCCTGGGGCACAATGCTCCAAAGCCGTGGATTGCAATCCGGCGAATGTCCGGAAAATTGGAATTTAACTCACCCGGATTCTGTGAAAGAAGTAGCGTCAGCATATATCAATGCCGGCTCCAGAGTAATTCTCACAAATACTTTCGGTGCTTCTCCCTTTAAGCTTGATAATTATGGTCTTCGTGATAAAACGAGGGAAATTAACGAGAAGGGTGTCATTATATCCAAAGAAGCGGCTGCCGACAGCGCGTATGTAGCAGCATCTGTCGGACCGACTGGAAAATTTTTGCAGCCGCTGGGTGAAATCAGCGAAGGTGAAATGTACGATGCATTTTGCGAACAAATCAGCGGTCTGGCAGATGGTGGCGCAGATGCAATTTTGATAGAAACAATGTCCGATATCGGCGAGGCTGTGATAGCAGTGAAAGCAGCAAAGGATGTCTCCTCTGTGCCAGTCATGGCGACAATGACATTCGAACGCGGAAAACAGGGTTATAAAACCATGATGGGAATCGATATTGAGCAAGCAGTGGAGGCACTATCTGAGGCTGGTGTTTCGGTTTTAGGAACTAATTGTGGTAACGGTATTGAGCAGGTGACTGAAATTATCACCGAAATGAAAAAGTACACTTCAAAGCCATTAATCGCGCATCCGAATGCCGGGCTGCCGCGGCTTGAAGGAGATCGAACCATTTTCGATCAGAAACCGGAAGTCATGGCGCGCTATATTCCAAATCTTATTAATAGCGGGGCACAAATCGTGGGCGGTTGCTGTGGAACGACACCAGAGCACATCAAGGCGATGGCGAAGCAGTTAGAGTCAATGAGTTTGTAATCGGATTGGGGCATATTTTGACAGATACCGAAAAAATTGCAGTAGTTTTCAAGCCTTCCGAGGCTATCGCTAGCGTAAAAAAAGGCTTAAGCCTTTTGGATGCTGCGGAACAAGCCGGAATTATGTTACCTGCTGTTTGTGGCGGAAAAGGTAAATGCGGTAAATGCAAGGTCCGAATTTTGAATTCGAAGGTGCCATTTTCGCATCATGAAGAAATCTCACTGACTGATAAGGAAAAAGCCGAGAATATGCATTTAGCCTGTCAGGTATATGTCGAGGAAGGAATCGAGCTCGAAATCCCGGACGCGATAAACGATGAACATGTGAAGTTTTTGACTGAAGAAATTGTCAATGAATTTGAGATAGATGATCATTTAAAAAAGGTATATGTTGAAATTGAGCCTGCGGATATCAGCAATCCGATCGACGATTTAACACAATTAAAAAGCCAGTTATTCGACGATCCGGAGAATGTTTCATTCAGTATTTCGCTTTTTATGTTGCAAAATTTATCCACATTTCTCAGGAAAAATAATTACAAAATTACGTTTGTTCTGTCGAACAATCGGTTAATTAATCTCGAGCCGGGAAATACAACAGAACGAATTTACGGATTGGCATTCGATTTGGGAACCACGACAATCGCCGGAACGCTGGTCGATATGAAAACCGGAAAAAACCTTGCGATCAGCTCGCGCACAAATCCGCAAAGCATTCACGGTGCAGATGTGATTTCCAGGGTTAATTATTCTTCTAATGAACCCGGCGGCTTAAGCAAGCTGCAAAAAATGGTGGTGGAAAAGATTAACGAGATCATTGAAGAATTAACCGAAAAAGCGAATGTCAGTTTTCGCGAAATTTATGAAATGACTCTTGCCGGCAATACCATCATGAATCACATTTTTTTAGGTGCAAATCCGCAATACATCGGCGAATCTCCCTATATACCGACTTTTCTGGAGCCGCAGACTTTCACTGCCGAGGAGCTTGGATTGACTTTATTGCCTAACATGCCGGTAATGATTTTACCCAATATTTCAGGTTACGTTGGCGGAGATATTTCCGCTTTCATTCTGGCGGCAAAGTTACACAAGGCAGACAAAATTACATTAGGCATCGATATCGGCACAAATGGTGAAATAGTGTTGGGTTCGAAAAACGAGCTGGTCTGTTGTTCTTCTGCCGCTGGTCCGGCATTTGAAGGGGGGCATATAAGTTGTGGAATGCGAGCGATGACCGGGGCGATCGATAAAATAATCTTCGATGAAAACGGTATTTTTTATAATACTATTGGAAACGCTGAGCCAAAAGGTATCTGCGGTACCGGATTAATTGATTTACTTGCAGAATTGATAAAATATGAAATCATAGACTCATCCGGAAAGTTTAAAAAAGCCGTCGAGTGTAAAGGTGAGTGGTATCAGGATAGAATAATCGAAAATGACAGCGGAACAGGTTTCATTGCGGTTCCGGTCTCTGATTCGGCAGGGGACGAGGCGATAATTATCACTCAAAAGGATATCAGGGAATTGCAATTAGCAAAGGCAGCGATGTCTGCTGGGATTAAAATTCTCTTAAATGAAATGCAGCTAACAGAAGAGCATATCGAAGAAGTGTTAATTGCCGGCGCTTTTGGCAGTTATATAAATAAATATAATGCAAAATTGATCGGTCTGATTCCGGATAATATTCCAGTCGATCGTATAAACTTCGTTGGAAACGCTGCCAGCAGCGGAGCGAAAAAATATTTATTATCCGAAAACGCGCGTCAGGAAGTAAGAGAAATAATTCACTTTACAAAATATATTGAACTATCTAAACGGGAAGATTTTCAGAAAGAATTTACAGAAGCGATGTTTTTTTAAATGCTTGAATACAATTACGCAATCGAAACTTGTTAATAGTTTGAAAAAAGTGTACGATAATTATATTGGAATGAAAAGAAATAAAATAATTTTTTCGAAATATTAAGATGATGAACGTATAGTAAGTCGAGCAAGTCATATGAAGTTTCGGCGATTTAAGTGCAAAGAGTGCCTCTCAAAGAAATAAAAATTAGTTTTACAAAATTTTAATTTTTTTTCTTGACAATGTTTGAAATAATTATTATATTTAATGTTGCCCAAATTTGCTCACCGGTAGATTTTCCTGCCTGAAGAGAGGATATGTCGTTGCTCCCTTTGGTGTAAAGTCGCCTCTATTAAATAAAATGAGGAGATTGATATGCGGGATAAAAGAATTAAACTGATCTACTTCTCTCTTAGGGGATCGGGGATAAGATACTTCGAGCTCAGCTGGAAAAAGCTATTTCTTATCTTATCAGTGCTTATGCTTTTTATTTTCGTGATTGTTGGGTCAGTCATCGGATTATTCACAAATTATTATCATGATTTTCGCATTAGTACATTGAATAATTTAAACGATGATCTGATGAACCAACTTGGCGAAATGAGAGCACAAGTAGCGACGGTTCAGACAAAAATGGAGTCATTGGAGGAAAATGATGATCAGGAACGTATGATAGCTGGACTCGACAAAATAGATAAGGATATGAGAGGGGTCGGAGTTGGTGGAACAGCATTTAGTTATTCCGACGAATTAGCTGCTTTTCCAAAAGAGACCAGCGAAGACATTTCCAGCACTCGAGCTATCATCGATCAACTAGAGAGAAGAATTTCATTACTTCTAGAAAGTAAAGATGAAATTGAGAAAAAAATCCAAAAGGATAAGCAAAAGTTAAGGCATACTCCTTCAATTCGCCCCGTGCGAGGAGGAAGGATTACCGATCCTTTTGGGATGCGCCTTGATCCTTTCATTGAGAGAATCAAGATGCACAAAGGTATTGATATTGCGGCACAAGTAGGAACACCTGTGTATGCTTCGGCTGCAGGTGTAATAAGTTTAGTTAGAAATAGGTATACACCGAACAGAGGGTACGGCAGAGAGGTTGTAGTGGATCACGGAAACGGTTTGAAGACACGCTACGCACACCTCTCTAAAATATTCGTCAGGGTAGGTCAAAAGGTAAATCGTTGGGATAAAATTGGTACTGTAGGGCAGACTGGACGAGCGACAGGTCCACATCTGCACTATGAAGTTATCGTTTCTACAGCGCAAGTTGATCCCGTTAAGTATATTTTAGAGTAGGTATGAAACCCTCTTATTGTCCTCATTGATTTAATATAGGTGAGCAAGTTATTCCCTCTGAATACTCGTTATTCAGAGGGAATTTTTTTGATCAAAATGACAGGAAATCCTATCTGGCTTCTCTGAAAAAGCACTTGATTTTTAGCATAGAAACAATTATATTAACCAATAATTTTGGTAATTTTATAAAAGTAACATCTGAAAAATTATGAATGAAGAAACGAAAAAGCATCCAATTTCTCCGATGTTATCTAATATCACACAACAACAGGTCACGATCCTGGATCAGGAAAACACGGATGGTGATGGCTGGGATTTTTACTGCAATGGGCAAGTAACGAACGCTATCGTTTTTGAAGATGAAATTTCCGCAATTGTGCGTGAAGTTGTCTATGATTATAAGGTAAAGATCAAAGTAAATGAATATGAGGTTTCGTGCTCCTGTAGCTGTGATTCAGATAAAGTTGTCTGTAATCACGTGGTTGCGGTATTGTATTCATGGGTTTATGATCAGGCTGAGTTCACAAACGTGGGTGATTATATTAATCAATTGAACAAGATGGACAAAAAGACTTTGATCGATGTGATGCAGCGCCTTTTGACAGATGATCCGCAAAATGTGAAATATTTTGAAAGACACGGAGATGAGATAGACGAGGAATTCAGCAATATCGAATTTGACTCCTTAGGGTTTGAATGAAATGTAACATTTAGATGATAAAATTAAATTATCGTCATTGTTCCGAATTAAAGCCGTTAGAAAAGATTGTCAAATTCTAAAGGCTTTTTTTGTTAAAAGAATTTGTTATCTTGTCGATAAATTAAAAAAGTAATCTAAACGAAAGGATTTCTGTGGGGAGACACACATGAGGTTAGTACGACTGTTCCTGTTTTCACTTGCACTAGTAGGTATTTTTCAATTAACAGCGTTTGCAACTAGTAATACGGGCAGCGAATTATTCCCATTGCCTGAAAATTTAATACCAAACGTAAAATTTTGGATCAAAGTCTATTCGCAATACAATCAGAATCAGGTTATTTTGCACGATAGTTATGACATGCATATCATCTATGAAGTTGTGAATATGGATGAACTATTCGACGATGAGAATGTATCGGATAGAAGAAAATGGCGGAAGATCCGAGAGATCAAGAATGAGTATCGCGATATTTTAAGAAATCTCGCCCGAAGAAATATCACAAAACCGGAATCCTTGAATGACCGTGACCGGGCTGTGTATGAATTATTCGGAACCAAGCCGGATCGGCAAAAATTTCTAAAAGCCGCAAACAGGATCCGCGCTCAAAGCGGACTCCGAGATCGATTCAAACAAGGATTGATTCTTTCCGGGCGCTACATGGATCATATTCAGCGGACGCTCCAAAAATATGGATTACCACTGCAGCTCTCAGTTTTGCCACATGTGGAATCTTCCTTTAATAACAAAGCCTATTCCAAATTCGGTGCGGCGGGATTATGGCAATTTACCCGAAGTACTGGTCGTATGTATCTGGATATTAATTATACAGTCGATGATAGATTCCATCCGGATAAAGCAACGGACGCTGCCACCCGCCTGCTAAGGGATAATTATCAGATATTAAAAACCTGGCCCCTTGCTCTTACCGCCTACAACCATGGTGTTAATGGAATGAAACGCGCAGTCCGCAGATTGGGCACTCGGGATATCGGCGTAATTGCAGAAAAGTATCGCAGCCGGCAGTTTGGATTTGCCTCGCGAAATTTTTATGCCGAATTTTTGGCAGCGCTGCATGTCGTCGAAAATTATAAAAAATATTTTGGTGACATCGTATTTGAGAAGCCAATCAGATATCTCGAAATAGAACTCCCGAATTACATTAAGCTCTCCACTCTTGAAAAGCAATTGAATATAAGTACAGACAGAATAAAAGAATACAATCCTTCGCTGAGAAGAAGTGTTCTCAATTCGACACGTCGTTTGCCAAAAGGATTTAAACTAAGAATTCCGTATCAAGAAGCGTTTGATTTTGAGCAATTTTATGCTCAAATTCCAGGTGCGGAAAAAAGGAATCGCCAAATCGAATCAAACTGGTATCGCGTGCGCAGCGGCGATAATCTGCGAAGAATTGCCGCCAGGTTCAATACATCCGTGGAAGAATTGCTGGCACTAAACGATGATATCGTGAATAGTCATCGGATTTATATCAATCAAATTATTCGACTTCCGGGTGATGAAAATGACGTTCAAAAAAAGAAGAAAGGTTCTAAGGCTGTCGATACAACAAAACAACTCGCTGAAAAAGCAGGTAAAGCTGCTGATAAGGACATAAAGTGGTATCAGGTGCAGCGGGGCGATAGGCTGGAGCATATTGCCGACCGGTTCGGATTATCGCTGAATGAAATAATGACAATAAATGACATCTCAGATAAAAACAGAATATACTCCGGACAATTATTAAAATTGAAAAGTGAAAAACCCGAAAAGGTCAAATATGCAGAAACCGTTACCAAATCGTCAATTCCGGAAATGGGAGAAACAGCGGTCGAAAAGAATATGACACATGATGTGGTATTCCACACGGTTGAACCTGTAAAAACGAAAAATAACTGGTACACAGTTCTGCCCGGTGATGACTTGAAAAAGATCGCGGATAGAAATGCCGTGTCCGTTGATGAACTGATTAAAATAAATAAGCTCCAGGATCAACAACGAATCAGCGTCGGGCAAACTTTGATTATTCCTCAAACCGGTGCATCTGTGAAAGAACCGGAGAGGAAATCCGCAATTGCAAGGTATCAAATCAATGAAAAACCGGTAAACAAAGATATTCTGGCATCCGTTTCCAGTGATGAATCAAATACAACACAAAAAATTGAAAAAAAATTTGACACTGATCAAACCACTTTTTCTATCGAAGATAAAATTTATGTGATGCCGGACGAAACGCTGGGACATTTTGCTGATTGGCTGGAGGTTCCTACTCAAAAGCTGCGGGAATTGAACGGCTTATCCTTTCATCAGGAAATTCATTTGGGGCAACGAATCAAAATAGCTTACACCAATGTTCGAAAGGAAGAATTCGAGCAGCGAAGAATGGAATACCATCGCGGTGTTGAAGAAGATTTCTTTTCGAATTATAGGGTTGATGGTGTGCTTACACATCAACTCAAAAATGGTGAAAACATCTGGTATTTAAGCAACGAAGTTTACGAAGTGCCCTACTGGCTGCTCGTTAAATACAATCCTAACAGCAATTTTAACCGATTACGCAAAGGAGACGAGATTGTGGTTCCCCTCGTCACAAGCATCAGCGATAGTTAAATTAATGGAATTGATATCGAGAAAAGCCATCCGGCAACGAGGATGGCTTTTTTTATAAAATATTTATTGCTAAATTGAAATTTATTTTGTATCTTTTTTTGTTGATATTTAATGTCTTATCCAACAAAATGAGATAAAATATGAACTTAAAAGTAACCACCATCCCACTGATATTTCTCGTCTTAACTTTAATTTGTTGTTCAAATGTTCCCTCAGATAAGCCCGTCGAATTAGGGCTCGATGTTCTTCAAAATAATCAATTTTCAGTATTGAAGGACAAACGTGTCGGTGTTATTACGAACCAAACCGGCGTTGATTCGAAAAACCGTCATATTGCCGACATACTTCATTCAGCAGAAGAAGTAAATCTCGTTGCATTATTTGGACCCGAACACGGAATTCGCGGGGATATAGAGGGCGGATACACTGTATCAGAAGAGGTCGATGAAAAAACAGGAGTTCCGGTTTACAGTCTTTATGGTGACACAAGAAAGCCAACTCAGGAAATGCTTAAGAATATCGATGTACTGGTATTCGATATTCAGGACGTTGGCACCAGGTTTTATACCTATATCAGCACTATGTCGCTGGCAATGGAAGCTGCCGCTGAGAATGACATTTCGTTCGTCGTGCTGGACAGACCAAATCCAATTACCGGTAAGATCGTCGAAGGTCCGGTGTTAAAACCGGGATTTACATCTTTTGTCGGGATTCATCCGATTGCATTACGACACGGTATGACAGTCGGAGAATTGGCAATGCTTTTCAACGGAGAGCGTTTTTTTAAAGACAGTGTTAAAGTAGATTTAACAGTGATCAAAATGAAAAACTGGGATCGTCAGAGCTGGTACGGTGATCTCGTTTTGCAGTGGATACGTCCATCGCCAAACATACCAGATCCGGAAACTGCCCTGCTATATGCGGGAATCGGACTACTGGAGGCGTCGCTGGTATCCGAAGGTCGAGGAACTTCGATTCCATTCAAGAATATCGGCGCTCCCTGGCTGAATGCTGTCGCTCTATCCAGCGAGCTCGATAAATTGACATTCGAGGGAATTTCATTTGACACGACTTCTTATGTCCCGGCAGATATGCCCGGAGCTGCTGTCAATCCAAAGTTCGAAGGAACAAAATGCAATGGACTGCTACTTTCTGTCACAAATCCGAATACATTCCAATCGGTGAAATTTGGTGTGCACCTGATTTGTTTGATCAAAAAAATGCATCGGGATTATTTCGGCTGGCGGTCGGCTGGAGGGATAGATCGAATGGCTGGAACAGATGAATTTCGAAAAGCCGTGGATAGCGGTGTTCCGGCTGAAAAAATACTAGCTTCTTTCGAACCGGACCTGGAAAAATTTATGGCAATGAGAAGCAAATATCTATTATATGAATAGCAAGATTTTATGGGATATTAAGGCGTGGCTGTATGCGCGGTTTCGAAGAGTATTTCCTTTTGGCAAAATTCTGGATGATGAAAATAGAGCACTTAAATCCCTCCTCGCGCAGATCCCGCTGACAAGAGGAGTTGTTATCGACCTCGGAACCGGAACCGGCAACGCACTCGATATCGTTCCCGCTGATTTTGTGCGTATCGGACTGGACTCGAATTTTGAAATGTTGAAATTTGCAAAACAGCAAATTAGCGGGTATTACATTCAAAGTGACATATTGAACGCTGCGTTGAAGAGCGACAGCGCTGATATTTTGATTATGTGCGGCGTATGGGAGTATATCAAAAATCGGGCTTTTTTGGTAAGTGAAATTCTCCGTATTATCAAACGCAATGGATACGCGGTTATGACATATTCGCCGCCGAAACCTTTAACATCGCTCAGAATTTTGTTAGGCTTGAAAATATATCCGATAGCCGAGGAACGTATGTACGAGTATTTAAATGTAAATGGATTAAAAATTATGGCATTGCGTCGATGTATGTTGCAGCATCAAATATTAATAAAAAAAACAGAATCCAATGGAACCAGCCAGATTTGAAATTGTTGATGATCTATTTAGCTCACGTCAAAAAAGAGGAGATTCAAAAAAACGAAAATTTAGCAGTTTTGACCGCTTGCTAAATAACTCGCAGCGAATCACAAAATTATTTACATCCCGTGCCGAACTAAAGAAACTTCGCTTCGACGAATTGGATATGCTCAGAGATCTGCGCGAGCTGGTGGAAGCGGCTGACCTGAAATTCGAGGAGTTCAATAATCCCTCGTTATACCGTCGGGAAATACGATCCAGAATATTGCCCAAATATCTAACAAACGATTTTGTAAGATCATGCTATGATAAAATATTATCGCAATTAATACGTTCCTCTTCAAAGTCAAAAGATCAGGATGCATTAATGACGGCTCTTGTTTTTTTGCAATCCCACACCGATCTGGGCGTACCGCCCGAGGACAATCCGCTTTGGGAAATAATCTTCAATTTATCGATCAAAGACGGCTTTCGGTTTGTGGATTCTCTTTCGGCATTGTTCGAAGGATTGGATACGGTTGAAGGGAAGGATCAGGACGGTTATCCGCAGGAGCCGCCTGAACTCGCCATCACCAAAGAGGTCTGCCAGTGGAAGATATTTTGGCGTCAGGTGGTGGAACATGAAAACGTCCGTCCTTACGAGGCGCTGGTGTCCCGACTACTACGCGGGGATCTGCTTATCGATCTTTATTTTGATGAAATCATTCACTTGCCCCTTTTATTGCACCGATTATTTAAGGATCAATTGTCCGATGAAAATTTCCTTTCAGATGATATTTCGGAAATCGAAAAGGAATTCATTTCCAGAAATGTCTTTAAAAATATATTGCGCTGTGCCGAAGTCGATATCCCTCCGTTAATCCCAAAACTAATCGAGCGCATTAAACAGGCAAAAAAGGCAGCCACGAAACAGGAAGAGCAGGAAATTATCGATCAATTTGACGCGCTTATCAAATCACTCAAGCAAAAGCACCAGGTAACAAGCAATACATTCATTCTGACATTGCTGATCGCGAAAATAAGCATCAGGAAATTTTGGGATAACCGACGTGACTTTTTCACATTCCTGACAATCTTCAAGAATCCGGAAGAACCGCGCGGTTATTATGATCTGTCACAGATCATGTACAAACAGAAATATTTTGATTCCATCGAAAATGTTTTGAAATGTGCAATCGAATTGAACCCGGACCAGTTTTGGGGTTATTGGGGATTGGGAAATTTTCAATTGAAGCAAAATCAATTTGCAGAAAGCAAACAGAACTTAACAAAAGCACTGACTATTGTCCAGCATTTGGAGATTCAGAATCCTGGGGCGTTGAAGCGCGAGTTATTTTTGATTAAAGAAGATATCAAGAAATTAAACTCGAACAAAGTGAAGCATCAGGCTGACACCCAGCGCCAGATCGATCTGTTTTAGGTGAAAAAATAGCCGATCATTTTATATATCAATTTGGCGCAGGTAAAGCTTTCCGCATTATGCTGCTGTTGCGGCGAAAATTCCACCACATCGAAACCGACTACTCGCTTTTTTAATTGAGTTATTGTTTTGAACAACTCGATCAGGGTATACCAGGTAAGTCCGCCGGGCTCCGGCGTTCCGGTGTTCGTGATTATGGAAGGATCGAACACATCGATGTCCAACGTGATGTAGATTTTATCTTTCAGCACTGAAACTGCCTTTGGCATCCAGACACGATTATTGTGGA
The DNA here is from genome assembly GCA_014729735.1 of Candidatus Zhuqueibacterota bacterium. GTDB lineage: Bacteria > Zhuqueibacterota > Zhuqueibacteria > Thermofontimicrobiales > Thiofontviventaceae > Mariaggregatimicrobium. The sequence continues at coordinate 115 of WJJN01000164.1, read as the reverse complement.
TATCCTTTGCGAAACAAACCTTCAGTTCATGTTCCGAGATGAAATCCGCTTCCTCTTTGCACAGGCTGCGAATTCCGACTGACACGAAATCGATTTTCTGTTCGTGAATTCGGCG
>WJJN01000163.1 GCA_014729735.1 Candidatus Zhuqueibacterota bacterium | reverse complement strand
TTTTGTGGGAGCTTCCGGAAATAGTCGTCTGAGTACCAAAAAGAAAAATATCGGCGTTATTTGTTTTCTGCCAATTCAAGAGAATTTGTTCTACACCAGTTTCCACGATACCGGTTACTGGAATAGTCGTCGCTGTTGAAAATGGTGTTTCAGGATATAGCACTGAGAGCGTGTTGCAACCGATCAATATCAAATCTGGTTGATAGCGCGATGCCATACTGTTCAATGCATTATTGAAAATGCGAATTTTCTCCTGATGATCTGATATGACATTGTACCCGGATTTATTATCAAAGGAAGAATTAAAAAAGATGATCCTCGCTGAGCGAAAAATCCTGCTGCGTTTCAGACGCTCGGCGACATCAGCGGTAATCGAGATTCCGCCCAATCCGGAATCGGTAACAACGATCGTTACTTCCTCTTGTTCAAATAGAGAGTCTTGATTCATTGAAAAATTCCACTTGACAAAAATGCACAGACATCTTATATTGATTACTTGTTTACTAACAGCGAGTATTTGAAATGAAATCAGCGATCGGAATCGATCTCGGCTCCCGCACTACAAAGATAGTTAAACTGGCAAATGATAAGATAGTTCACACGGCGGTGTTCGACACAGGACACAATCCGCTGAACAGAATTGATGCGGAATTGACAAAATTAAATGCAGACGTAATAGTTGCTACCGGTTATGGCAGAAATTTACTGCGACAGCATGGTGCGAATCAGATCGTCACGGAGATTAAAGCCTGTGCCCGGGGCGCACATTATATGTATTCGGCGTGTCGCACTGTAATCGATATAGGCGGACAGGACAGCAAAGTGATGCGGGTGGAGCCGGATGGCGCTTTTTCCGATTTTGAAATGAACGATCGCTGTGCAGCCGGAACTGGCAGATTCCTGGAAGTGATGGCGCGTGCACTGGATTACAGCATCGAGGAATTTGGTGATCAAGCGCGGCAGGCAGACCAGCCAGTGAAAATCAACAGCATCTGCACTGTATTTGCGGAATCCGAAGTCGTTGCGCTCATCACCGCAGGGGAGAAGCGCCAAAGGATTGCACTGGGATTACACGAATCCATTGTCGAGCGTGTGCTTTCTATGGTGTCCCGAATTGTGCCACAGGAGGAAATCCTTTTCGTGGGAGGCGTGGCAAAAAACACCTGCATTTATCATCTGTTGCAGCATCATCTGAAGATGGAGGTTTACATTCCTCAAAATCCACAAATCGTCGTCGCCCTCGGAGCAGCACTGGAGGGAATGAAATAATTTCGAAAACTAAAAGTTTGCCCCACTCCCGTAGTCCATAAAGAACCTGTCCAAGAACTTGCAAAATTGAGGCTAATGTCATTCTGAACGATCCGTCGGCTGACGGAGAGTGAAGAATCTCACACCACGAAAATCAATAAAGACAGACGCTTAGTGGCATGAGATTCTTCGTCGCTCCGCTCCTCAGAATGACATTTTTCAGGGTTCTTGGACACCCTCTAAAGGGACTGCACTCCAGCCGCTCCCGTGTTACGTCTGCGGTTAAAGCAGATTACTGGCAAGATCTGCTAATTCCGAACGCTCGCCTTTTTCAAGATTGACATGTGCGTACAATTTTTGTCCCTGCATTTTTTCGATCAGATAGCTTAATCCGTTGGAATGGGCATCAAGATAGGGATGATCGATCTGAAAAATATCACCGGTGAATATGATTTTCGTATTTTCTCCGGCACGTGTGATGATTGTTTTCACCTCGTGTGGTGTCAAATTTTGCGCTTCATCAACGATGAAAAATATTTTGACAAGGCTGCGTCCGCGAATGTAAGAAAGCGGCGCAATTACCAGCTTTTCCTGCTCCAGCATTTCCTTGATGCGCTGATGATTGCGGTCCGATTCTTTGAATTGTCCCTGAATGACTGCGAGATTGTCGAACAATGGCTGCATATACGGATCTAATTTGGATTTTATATCTCCCGGTAAAAAACCGAGGTCTTTATTGCTGAGCGGTACAACTGGTCGGGCGAGAAAAATCTGCCGGAAATATTTTCGTCTTTCCAGCGCTGCCGCCAATGCCAGCAGCGTTTTGCCAGTGCCGGCTTTTCCCGAAAGCGTGACCAGCTTGATGTCATTATTCAACAGCGCATTGAGCGCAAACGTCTGCTCTGCGTTCCGTGGTTTTATTCCATAGACCGGAGTTTTATCTACTCTCCGGATTTTGCCTGAAAAAGGATCGTTCACTGCAAGTGCCGATTTCTGCCCATTCCTCAGGATCATGAATTCATTGGCGGTCAGTGCTCGCTGCGTATGTAATTGATTGAATTCGATTTCAAACGGGATTTTATACATTGCATCGATCAATACGTCCTCAACATCTTCAAGCACACGTGAGCCGCTATAAAGCGTGGAAATATCTTTGACGTGGTCTGACTTGTAATCCTGCGCCATAAGCCCCATGGATTTGGCTTTCATGCGAAAGTTTACATCTTTGGTGACGAGAATCACTTCTTTACGGGGATTATTTTTTGAAAGTAAATACGCTGTATTCAGTATGTGATGATCCGGCGATCCGGTTTTGAAATTCAGTACCAGATCTTCATGGAAAGGCTGTTCCAATTTAATTGTAATTTTGCCAAGCCTGCGCCCGATTTTCACCCCGCCGTCGAATAATCTATCGCCGCTCAACGAATCCAGCGTACGCAGGAATTCCCGGGCATGATAATTTAACGTCTCATTTCCCTTTTTGAACTGATCCAGTTCTTCCAGAACCGTAATCGGAATAACGACGTCATTTTCCTGAAATTGATGAATGCATGAGCTGTCGTGAAGAATTACGTTGGTATCCAATACAAAAATTTTATTCGCTCGTCCCGCCATGCCAGCACCTCTTTATAGGGAAAAATGATTTGTATAAATTAGAACGTTGATGTTAATATAGCATGAAATTTGGGATTGGGCAACTTTTGTTTTAATTTATTTGGAAAGATCCGGGATAGTTTTGAAGAATAGGTAATGAATGCCTTATTTACGGCAATGTCATCGTCCCTCCCTATAGATAGAAATTGACATTTATTTAAAATGTCAGCAATTCGATCAATTCCTCCCGATCGAATTTTTTAATCATCTTTGCGTCGTCCTCCCGCACAAGATGTTCCATCAGGCTTTTCTTTTTCTCGATCAGCAGATCGATTTTTTTCTCGAGGGTTCCTTCGGTGATCAATTTGAAAACCTGCACACCCCGTGTCTGTCCGATACGGTGCACCCGGTCTGTTGCCTGATCTTCCCGCGCCGCGTTCCACCAGCGATCATAGTGAATCACCACTGATCCACCGACCAAATTGATTCCAAGTCCCGATGCTTTCAGGCTTCCCGTGAACACCATGCACTTCGGATCGGTGTTGAAACGGTCGATCATTTCCCCGCGATTGCGTGTGGAGCCTTTGATCGTCGCGAATTCCACGTCAATATCCTTCAGATATTTTTCGATCAGCGCCAGCATATTCAAATATTGGCTAAACACAACGACCTTAAAACCGCTATTGAGACTTTCTTCCAGCAATTCACAGAACAACTCCCATTTTCCGGAACGGTATTTTCGATAATCGAGCGCTCCGTTTTCAAGCTGAGCAGGATGATTGCAGATTTGTTTCAAATAATTTAACACCGCGAAGATGTGCATGTAGGGAATGTTTTCTTTTTCATTATTCAGTTTTTTTACCAGCGTCAGCGCCCGGCTATTGATAACATCCCGATAAAGTCTCTCTTGAATTTCGCTAAGTTCACATGTTCTGATTTCTTCGGTCTTCGGAGGCAGCTCTTCCAGCACCTGACTTTTCGTCCGGCGTAGAGTGAAAGGATTGATAATCTTGTACAGGTGTTCAATCTTCTTCTTGTCCTTATATTGCTCGATTGGATCGATAAACTTCTTTTTGAAGGTATTATCCTTTCCCAAATATCCCGGCAGAATAATATCAAACAGCGCCTTCAATTCAGTCAGATCATTTTCGATTGGCGTACCAGTTAGACCGATTTTAGTGCGACTTTTCAGTTGAGTCAGCGCAGCATTAGTCAAACTGGATTTGTTTTTGGCACTCTGAATTTCATCGAACACCATCACTTCAAAATCAATCTGCTGCAGAATATCGAGATCATTACGCATCACGCCGTAGGACGTGAGAATGGCGGTATATTTTTCATTGGCGAGGCGGCTCAGCTTTCGATCCGGTCCGTAATAGACGTGCAGCCGCACTTTTTTTCGGAACTGCCCCAGTTTTTCACGCCAGTGCGGAATGACCGAAGTTGGACAGACGATTAGAAATTTTGCCCGGTCCTTGATCCGTGTAATCCCGTCGAGCAGCGCCACGCTCTGATAGGTTTTTCCCAGTCCCATATCATCGCAAAGCAAGCCGGATAATCCGTTTTCATACAGAAACCACAACCATGCATAACCGTTGTTCTGATAGTCCCTCAAAGTATATTTGGATTTCTCCAGAGACGGCATATCGGTGCGCGGTTTATAGATCAGCAAGTTTTTAAGCGCATTCTCATTTTGTCCGTTTTTGCTGATGATTCGGTTTTTCTTTGGCAATAGTGAGCGCATTTTCAGGAAATTGACCTTGCTCAGAATAATTCCGGCATCACTATTGCCATCGTCAAATATTTTCGGGGATTCCAGTTCATGAATCCATTCGAATGATGGTGCATGTAAATCGATCCATTTTTTCTTGCCAATCAAGTAGCGCTTCCCTTTTTGAATAGAGCGGTAAATATCCCTGAATGACAATGTCTCCTTTTGTGATTTGTATTGAATATCCACATAACACGAATCTTTATCAAACTTGTGAACAACTACTTCTGCAGAGTCAATAGTTCGCACATAATTTTCGCTTAATAGAGAAGGGCTTACATAATGAAATTTATCCTCATTGATACTTTTCTTGTATTCCTGCTTTAACTCCGGAATTTTTTCATTAGGAATGATCACTTCTTTCAGCCCGAACAACCGCGCATCAAAATAGGTAATTTCTCGCTCGAACGGGTAAAATCCGAGATTCTCAAGATGCATATACTTACCGAAAATCGCCGGTTTATAAGTATTTCTCTTCCTGAATTGAATCGGCTCCTGATCACCGATTTTCAATACCGGCGTGATTTGCAGATCGAATGAATTTGTGATTTGAAGAGAATAATTCAGATAGGCTTTTTCATCGTTAAATTTGATAAGTTCTTTTAAAAAAGGTTTCGTGGAAATGGCATTCAGGACCGGAGCTAATTGATCGCCATGCACACAGAACCGAAAATCGTGATCCGAAGAAAAAATTTCCAATGCCTTGGTTTTGGAATGATATTCAACTTTCAGTGATTCCTCGTCGACTGTTAAAAACCAGATTTTGCTGATGTCAAACCATATGCTCTCCTCAAATTTCTGGCGCCATGACTTGTAATCTGCCAGATTCATACGTTCTTCGAGATCAGTCTTCTCCGGTTGCAAAAGCTCCACGCTGCCCTCTTTTTTATATTTGGCAGATTCGATGATCTTCTCGAATTGCTCGTCTTTCTCATCGAAGACAATGTATTTGTATTTAGTGCGGATTTTACCCCAATACGACTGCGGCAGTTGAAATCGAAAGATTAATTTTTCATCTTCGGAGTAGCAATTCAGCGTTAGAATTTTTTCGACAGAATCGTATTTATTTTTAAAATTGATTTTTGATTTTTCATAAAATCCGAAACTCTCTTTGGCTAGAATTTGCCATAAGCTCAAATAGTATTTTTGTGAGATATTATCGTAGATATCCTGTGGAGCATCGATGTCTTCATAAATAATAAATAGTAGTGCTGCCACATGCTGACAACTCGAATGCCGCAAAAACGTATTGCAGTCGCATGAAAAGACAAAATTATTTTTATTTTTTTTCTTTTTAATGAATGACCAGTAAGCTCCGCGAGAATCTGAAAATCGGGCGCAAAATGAATTACGTACAAAATCAAAGTGCTGATACTTGCGGTATTTCCAGAGCTTTTCGCCGGTTTCAAGGAACTGTGGATGAAATTGATCGGAAAGAGATTTTGGTATTTTTTTCAATGTCATTCCTTCTCTGTTCAATTGTAGATAATTTACCAATATATAAAAAATGTAAATATTAGTCAAGTAAAAGAATTGAAAATTAGTATCAATGGAAATTGTGATCTGGTTTCGGAAATATTTGAAATCATCACGGCTATCTTAAATATACTAGCAGACTTTTCACATTATCCAATGAGTGCACCGGAAAGTTGGCTATTCGGATGTGCCGATTTTTGTAGTTGCCATAACCGCTACCGATAATGAATCCCTGTTTCGCTGCTCTTGATATCATGGACGAGGATTCAGATATCGTTTCCGAAACGATAATTGTATGTGATCTGAATGATTCTTCTTTAACAAATGGTTTGTATTGAGGATGGTTCTCGAAAAATTCGTAAAGTGCAACTGACTTTATTTCTGTCTGCTTGCGAATTTCGGAGAGACCTGACTGAAGATAATCGGCGCATACTTTTCCGAGCAGATAAATTGCCAGTACATTCGGAGTTTCAGAAGTCTGACACTTCTGCGCCTGTTTTAACAGTGACGGGAAATTGTGGTAACTGCCTATGTCGAAATCCTTTTCCTGCAATGATTGTGCTTTTTGAATGCAGCGTTCGTTCGCGATAATTACACCCAGTCCGGCAGGCAAGCCGAATCCTTTTTGAACAGAGAAAAAAGCGCAGTCGAGGAATTTATAATCGAGTGCGGCATATGGTACAGATGATACGACATCCACAGCAATCAATTTTTCGGGATGACGGCGCTTCATACGGCTGATGAAATCAGGGGACAGCGCAACGCCTGTGCTGGTTTCGTTTTGCGTTACGCAGATCAATTCACTATCGGCATCGATCTCTATCTCATGCTCGTAAAATCCATTACCGAAAGACGCCATGATCTTTTGCGGCTCTTTTTTCAGGTCGAGGGCAGTTTTATAAAAGCGTTCCGAAAAAGCGCCATTAACGAGGTGTGAACTTTTGTGCTGAACGCAATTTTCGATGATGCGCTCCATCGCCTCTGTGGCAGAACCAATGAAAAAGATGTGAAAATTATCAGGAATTTCCAGCAGGATTTTTAAATTATCCCTTGTCGCTTTGAAAATATCTTTGAACCGGGAACTGCGATGGGAAATCGAGCAAATATCTTCATGAAGAGCGTTTTCGATATGAGCAGCGACCGTTGGATAGAGCTCCGTCGGACCCGGAGTGAAATATATTTTTTTCATTTAATACAGGATCCTGAATTTAATGGTATTCGGAATCATACGCAGGTCGCGGATTAATTCCTGATGATTCCCTTTACTGATGTCTGTAATGGCATACCCAATTTCTTTGGTTGTTTTCAAATACTGCCCTTCGATATTAATGTTGTATTTGCCGAGCACACTGTTAATTTGCGCCAGCATACCGGGAATGTTTTTGTGAATGTGTATCAACCGGTGCACTTTGTGCAACTCGGGCAACTGGATATTCGGAAAATTCACGCTGAGAATCGAATTACCGGAATTGATATAATCGATAATCTTTCCCGGTACAAATTCAGCGATATTTCGTTGCGCCTCCACCGTACTGCCGCCGATATGCGGTGTAAGAATCACATTGGGCAATTTTTGCAATTCACAGATAAACTGTTCAGAATTGCTTTTAGGCTCCTTTTCAAAGACATCGATTGCCGCGCCATAAATTTTGCTGTTTTGAAGATATTTTACCAATGCAGCCAAATCCACGACAAAGCCTCGGCTTAAATTCAGAAAGACCACACCTTTTTTCATCATCTGGAATTCTTTTTCGCCGATCAGATGGAAATTATTCAGCTCGCCACTGACGTGAATGGAGACGATATCCACCTTGCGCAGCAATTGTTTCATGGAGTCGCATTTGCGGGCATTGCCCAGCGGCAGTTTATCAACGATATCGTAATAGTATACTTCCATCCCAATGGCTTCCGCAAGAATCGAAAGCTGGGAGCCGATATTTCCGTAGCCGATAATGCCAAGCTTTTTCCCGCGCACTTCATAGTTGCCATGACACGATTTGTCCCAGGTACCTTGATGCAGCTTGTTGCTTTTCTCGAAAACACTGCGAATCAGCATGATGATTTCGCCGATTGCCAGCTCCACGACGCTGCGGGTGTTGCTATAGGGGGCATTGAAGACAGCAACGCCCTTTTCCGCACTCTCAGCCAGATTGATCTGATCCGTGCCAATGCAAAATGCACCGATTGTCATCAATCGGTTCGCGTTGTCCAGTAATTCTGCGTCGATCAGTGTTTTGGAGCGAATCCCGAGTATGGTGGTATTTTTGATGAGTTCTTTTAATTCGTCCCTGCTAAATGAATGCTTGTAAGACTCGACATTGTAACCTTCACGTTTGAACAGCTCTTCAGCCCGGGGATGGACATTTTCAAGAAGCAGCACATTGATTCGGTTTTTTGGATACGAGATC
>WJJN01000788.1 GCA_014729735.1 Candidatus Zhuqueibacterota bacterium | reverse complement strand
CACAGTCTATAATATCCGTGGTGAAAAAGTTAAGACCCTGCTGTCTAAAAAAATGACCGAAGGTTATCGCTACGTGACATGGGATGGTACTAACCGGGCTGGTAACAGTGTGGCTTCCGGATTGTACCTGATTCGCATGCAAGCAGGCGATCCCTCACGGGGTATAAAGCATGGAATCAGCAGCGTTAAGAAAATGATTCTTGCAAAGTAACATATAATCATTTAACAATTTCATTCCCGTTGCGGTGCTCAAACCGGAACGGGAATGAAAACAACGGTTATGGACTAATCAACATATTGAACAGACAAGATTATGTGGAAAAAAATCATACTATCGCTATCACTTATGCTATTCGTGGTAAATCGCCCCTTGGAGGCAGAACCACCGGACTGGAATGTTAATCCGACTGATTTCGAATTGACTGCGAGCATGACGGCAGTTCTCTACTTCGATAAAAACCTTACGAATGATGGAAACAATATCGTTGGGGTTTTTGTTGATCAGCAATGCCGGGGATTCGCCTCTCCGACGTTTACCATGAACACAAGCATGTACTTTATTACCATTTACAGTAATACATCCGAAGAAGAGATGACTCTGAAAGCATACATCGCAAATATGGATTCGATATTCGAAATCCGTGAATCGATTACATTTGCGGCAAACGAAACTTATGGCAGTCCGGCTGATCCGTATCAATTGAATATATATTTCAATTACGATTTTCCGCCTTCAATAAGCAACATTCCCGGGCAAACCATTACCATCGGCGACACATTTCAACCGATTCCCCTTGATGATTACCTGCGACAGGAAGATGACGATTCTGTTGCCTGGAGCTACAGCGGAAACAACCAGCTTTTCGTCTCCGTGAGCAAGGACAATATCGCCACTCTTACACCGTTTTATACGAATTGGACCGGCGCCGACAGCGTGACGTTCACTGTCACCGAACAGACTCAAAACGCATTGACTGCAGAGCAATCGGTTCCTTTTACCATTCTCCCGGTAGATAATCCTCCTGAAATCCTGAAAATCCCCGATCAGACAATCGGTTTAAATAAAGATTTTCCAGAAATCAATCTGAATGATTATCTCATAGAACAGGATGGGGATTCCGTCGAATGGACGTATTCCACAATTGCGGAAGCGGGCATCACAAGTGCTCCCGATTGGGATGTGCAGCCTGCGGAATTTGAAATGTCCATGACAATAACAGCCAAAGTATCGGTGAGAGGTGAACAGGCACAGGCGGGGAATCATCTACTTTCGGCATTTGCAGTGGATGCGACACAACCGGATTCTCTATGGGAATGCAGAGGCGTGGCTGAACCGGTAAAAGTGATGGATACGTGGCAATATTATCTGACGATATATTCGGATACAAATGGTGAAAAAATCCGGCTGCGTTTTTACGACGCTGCTACGGATAACATTTTTCCGGTAAAAGAGCAATTTAATTTCGAATCGAACATTGCGCATGGCTCTCCAATTGAACCTGCAAATCTGCACGCCGGTTATCTGATCGTGTCCATCAATGATAACAATATTGCCCGAATCGATCCCGCAGATTCATCATGGATCGGCAGCGAGACGATTCAATTCCGCGCCATGGATGAGAACACTACCAACAATCACGCCGATTCTTCCCAGGTAATGTTTACCATTCTGCCGGATCATTATCCGGTCGTGGGAGATATCACCGATCAGATCATTGAACAGGGAGAGAGTTTTGCCCGGTTCGATCTGGATAACTATCTGACGGAAGTGGACAACGAACCTGTCCAGTGGTCGTTCCACGGAAACAATCATCTTAATGTGAATCCGGATGGAAACAATATCGTCGCCATCACCCCGGTCGATACAAACTGGATTGGCAGCGAATCCATCTGGTTCGTCGCGACAGATTTAACGAGCAATGCATTATCCGATTCAGCGGCAGTCACATTTTCAATTGAAGAGAAAGATTACCCGCCGGAACTTTCCACGATCGAAGATCAAGTCATTCAGGCGTACGAAAACTTTTCACCCATCGATCTGGCGTCGCATCTAACTACGCAGGATAATGACAGCGTGTGCTTTAACTACGTCTTTCCTTCGGAAACCGGGAATGATCCATCTCCGTCATGGACGGTCCGCCCCAGCGATTACGAGCTCTCCATGACCGTTACTGCCATTGTGCTGACGTGCGAAGATACAACTAACGGGACAAGCCACCTGCTCGCAGCATTTTCAGGCGAAGATTGCCGCGGCGTCGCTTCGGCGACAAATGTAATGGGCGCGTCCTATTATTTTTTGACGGTGTATTCCAATGCCGTCGATGAAACGATTCAATTCAAATTTTACAATGATGATTTGAAAACTACGTTTCCGGTTCGCGAGGAATTATCATTCAGTGCAAACGCAGACTTTGGCTCTCCCCTTGAACCGTATTCGCTGAACGCCGAATTACTCACCATCGAGATCGAGGATAACAAGCTGGCGCGCGTAACTATTGTGGATGACCAGTGGACTGGCAGCGAAAGCGTGCTGTTCATCGCGCGCGACGTGAACACACATAAATTATATGCCGACTCGCAATCCGTGAATTTCGTGGTACAGGATTTGATTCCGGTGGAATTGAGCGGTTTCAGTGCCACTGTGCAGGGCAATACAGTACACCTGAACTGGAAAACCGAGACAGAATCGAATAATTATGGCTTCCATATTCAGCGCAAAACCACAGCATCCGATGAATGGGAAACCATTGATTTCATCGGTGGATGCGGCACTTCAGCCACTCCTCATGAATATACATTCGAGGATTCAGACATCGATCCCGGGCAATACTCGTACCGTTTGAAGCAAGTGGATTACGACGGTAGTGCGACCTATTCGCACGAGATATCCGTAAATGTCAATGTGCCATCGGATTTTTCATTATCTGCTAATTTCCCTAATCCTTTTAATCCGGGCACTACCATACGATATAGTTTGCCTGCCGGCGAGCATCGGGTGGATGTTCTTGTTTACGACATCGCCGGAAAGCTCATCAAAGCCCTGGTCAACGACCGCATGCAGCAGGCAGGATATTACCAGATCCGTTGGGACGGCACCAATAGCGCCGGCAATCCCGTCGCATCCGGAACTTATTTTTACCGGTTTTCCGCAGGCTCATTTACAAAGATTGGAAAAATGGTGCTGGTGAAGTAATTTACTCGATTAAATCCGAGTCTCGACCTTACCATATTATGTAAATACTCCTCGTGTCGCCGATTTTCGGCGGCACGCATGGAATGACGTTTTTT
>WJJN01000787.1 GCA_014729735.1 Candidatus Zhuqueibacterota bacterium | reverse complement strand
CACTTCTTTTTTTTCCTTGCGTCCGGCAAGCAGCGCCGCCTCATTCACCAGATTTTTGATGTCAGCGCCGGAAAAACCCACGGTTCGCGCAGCCAGCTTTTTCAAATCCACATCATCAGCCAGTGGCACGTTTTTCACATGGATTTCCAGTATTTTTTCGCGAGCCTCTTTCTGCGGCAGATTCAGAGTAACTCGCCGGTCGAACCTTCCGGGACGAGTAAGCGCCGGATCCAGCACATCGGGACGGTTTGTTGCCGCAATTACCACCACCGATTCATTTGGTGCAAAACCGTCCATCTCGGCTAATATCTGATTCAATGTCTGTTCACGCTCATCATGTCCGCCGCCGAGTCCTGTTCCCCGCGATCTGCCAACGGAGTCGATTTCATCGATAAAAATGATCGAAGGTGCTGACTTCTTTGCATCCTCGAACATATTGCGAACTCGCGACGCTCCTACTCCCACGAACATTTCGATAAATTCCGAACCACTAATGCTAAAGAATTCACAATCTGCTTCCCCCGCCGTTGCCCGGGCAAGCAGTGTTTTGCCTGTGCCGGGAGGTCCCACTAGCAAAATCCCTTTGGGAATATTCGCACCCAGCGCGGCGAATTTATCCGGCTCTTTAAGATATTCGATAATTTCCTTTAAATCCTTTTTCGCATTTTTTAGACCAGCCACATCATCATAGGTCGCACCGCCCGGAGATTTCTGATATTTTTTCGCTTTCGATTTTCCAACATTGAATAAATTCCCCATCTGACCACCCATCTGTCCCTGCATCTTTCTTCGGGCATAGATAAAAATACCGATAATTAAAATCCAGGGCAGCATTGTAATCAGAAAAATACGCATCCAGGAATTGCCCTCTTCCTCGGCTCGAACTTCAACATTATTCTGTTCAAGAATGTTCAACAACTCCTGATCTTCAATATTCGGCTTGACTGTCGAGAACGATCCATAAGTCAGCGTATCTTCTTCACCTTCAACCGGAATCTCATATTTCTCTGCGAAACTCCCCTGAATTTGCTGACCTTTTATCATAATGTTCTCAACATTACCTAGCTTTACCTGTTCCTTGAATTTAGTATAAGTAATATTAACCGTGGATTTATTCACCGAATAATAGCTAACTACATAAAATATGATGATTGCAATAATAAATATCCAGAAAAACATTCTCCAATTCGTTTTCGGCTCCATTTGTTGCTGTAATTGCTGTGCCATTTTATTAATCCTGAAAATTATTTAATCTGAACTTAAGCGATAAGCCGTTTCAAATGAGTGAAACATATCGAGATACTGTTCAAGTAACCGTGTGAGCAGGTATTTTTGGGTAACACTCTCCTTTGCAGCGATCCCCATGTTTTTGCGCAATTGATCATCTTTGAGAAGCGTAACCATTCGTTCTGCCGCTTCCTGGACTGATGAAACCAAAAATCCGTTTTTACCATCTTCGATTTGATAGCGAATTCCGCCGACGTTTCCTCCGATAACTGCTGCTCCTTTCCACATTGCCTCAGTCACTGTCAAACCGAATCCTTCGCGGATCGATTTTTGAACAATGACCGCTGCTTTGCGCTGCAAAGCGTTAACCAGCGCCGAATCCTGATAGCTTAGCAGAATGATCCGGTCCTCTTTGCAGTCGAGCAGCGATTCGTATACTTTATTCCCTTCGGGATCATCTGTAGCGACGTTTCCCACCAGCACCAAAGTCGCATCAACTTCTTTGCGTGCGATTTTGAACGCATCGATTACGCCCCTGGGATCTTTCCATGGATCGAACCGTGAAATCTGCGCCACAATCGGCAAATCAGTGGGAATATCATAATGATCCAGTCGCTCCATAATTTCATCTTGGGTTAATTCCTTGTTTTTAATTGTAAATGGATCGATTGCCGGTTGAAATAATACTTGCGGAGTGTTCATCTTTTGTTTGTATTCATCCAGAGAAAAAATTACGGCATCATACTTTTCAATGAATTGCATCAGGTAATTCCACAATTCCTGATTCGGTTCTGTCATGTCGATGTGACAGCGCCAGATCCACGGTCCTCGCTTTCTGAAATGATTGATCATTGGCAATGGTTGCGGATCGTGAATAATGACCATGTCATGATCGAGGTGATTACGAATGGAATTTTCATAAATTACAGTCTCATAAATCTCCTTTTTGAGTTGCGTCAAATTGATGTCGCTCCCCTGCAAGGCGTTATGTATTTTTTTGGTAATACTGAAGAAACTGGGCGATCCCTGAATAATGCGCCATCCGGTTTTAATTCCCAGACTATTAAATAGCAAGACAAGTGAAGACATAATTTCTGCGACACCGCCGCCATAATACGTCGAATTAACATGAACAATATGGAGATCGCTTAATGGTTGTGCTTTTCTCCGGATGCGATCCACTGCCTCGGAACCGATGTATTGTTCATAATCCTCCACCTGGCTAATTTTATGATTTGTTTTCATCATTGCATATCCTGCCTGTTTTTATTCGTTTGATAGTTATTTCCCGTCATTCAGCTCTAATTTTAATGAGAAGAATTTGAGCATATCTTTGAGTGTAATGACACCGACAAGCTCACTCTTCTCAACAACCATCAGCCGGCTTTTATCTGTACGCCGCATGGTTGAAAGCGCGTTCAGAGCATCTTCCTGCGGATCGATGGTGTTATCATCCGAACAATTTGCTGCCAGTTCGCCAACCTGATGATTCTGCCATTCGTCCTTCGAATACTCCTTAACTTCAGCCGTGGAAATGCAGCCTACCAGTTTGTCGTTTTCTACAACAGGAAACATTTTATAATGATATTTGTAAACATAATTTTCGATAAGTTCTTGCAGTGTAATATCCGGTGGCACGGTTACGGGATCTTCCCGCATAAATCGTTGCACCGGTTCACCTTCGAGCGCCTTTCGTAATAGTAATTGTTGATATGACATTCTTGATGCTGATAACATAAAAAATCCGATCAGAACCCACCAGATGCCGCCAACGATATTTCCCCCAAAGAAGCTCAGTCCGCCCAGAACAATTAGCAACACGCCAAAGCCCGAACCGATCCGGGAGGAAAATCGTGTCGCCCATTTTAAATCCTTTTTCCATGCCCATAGAATGGAACGAAATACGCGTCCGCCGTCCAGCGGAAATGCCGGAAGCAGATTGAATCCGGCAAGTATTAAATTGATCAATGCCAGATACCGGATCACTGCGGCGACCGCTTCCGGAATGGACGCTCCTGCCAGCATTCCAAATGCATAGAAAACCATACCAATGAGTATACTTGTCAATGGTCCGGCGACTGCCATAAAAAATTCCGATTTTGCACTCGGTGGCTCTTCATTCATTTCTGCAACTCCGCCGAAGATGAACAGAGTAATTCCTTTAATCGGCATGCCAAATCTTCTGGCAACAAGTGAATGCGCCAATTCGTGAACTATTAT
>WJJN01000786.1 GCA_014729735.1 Candidatus Zhuqueibacterota bacterium | reverse complement strand
TATTTTAAATGCATGAAAAATTGCATGCTTATGGTAGTGTGATCAGTATTGTAAATTTAATAAAATATTAGTAAATTGTCAACCCCAAAAAAGAACGAAAATGCATTTTAGCGATCCAATCGGTCTTAATTATGAAAATATTTTAATTATTTTCCCTTCGTAATTTCTTTAATTTCAATCTCCGCCAAAATCACCACAAATTTTTTCCAAAAAATTTCTTGACAAATTGGAAAAATATATTATATTAGTATACATCATAAGTAATATGTATGACATATTATACCTGGAGAAAGCGATGGAAGCGATGTTCGAGAAGATTGGTAGCCAGCGAACGCTCAGTCAGGAGATTGAGCAGAAGATTGAAGATGCGATACTGAAACGAAAATTGAGCATCGGACAGAAACTACCCACTGAAAAAGACCTATGCGAAATGTTTGGCGTGAGCCGCACGGCGATCCGGGAGGCGCTGCGAAGTCTGAGCGCACGAGGGCTGGTCTCCATCCGCAAGGGCGACGGCATTTATGTGAATGACTATTCCGAAGATCACGCAAATAAATCCATGAGCATCTATCTGGAGCTCAAATTCGACAGGAATTATCCGCTCCACCTTGTACACATGCGTCAGATGATTGAGCCGCAGATTGCCCGTCTAGCAGCACAGAACAGAACTGATGATGATATTCTCGCCTTGCAACGCAATTTAAACTCGTTTGTGAACGCCAACTCAGGTTCCGAAACATATGCGATGCTGGATTTGGAGTATCATAAATTGATTTCCAGAGCCACCGCAAATCCATTGATTCCACTGATTATGGATCCATTGTTCCGTTTGATGCCCAAAGTGAAAACTCTAATCGTTAGTCGTTTAAAACACACTAAGTTAACCAATGCCACGAATTATCACCAGATCATCTTTGATAAAATCAAGAATAGAGACGCGGACGGCGCTTACGAAGCGATGACCAGTCATTTACAAATCGCGGAACAGGATACCATGAAATTGATGGATTCCCTCGAAGATGGTGATGAATTGTTTTAAATGGTTAATAACAAGTTGTTAACAGTTTTTACGTTGAATTTTATCAGATAAAAACATAAATTTTATCAAATTTTAATTGATAAAGAGGTTCTTGATATGTACCCCAAAAAAAGAATTCCTCACGTTTCCATCCTTTTTATTGTACTTCTAATTATTCAATCCCACGTATTTGCAGGAATCACCGGAAAAATTTCCGGAACTGTCACAGATAGCCAGTCCGGTGAACCATTGCCCGGAGCCAATATCATCGTTAGCAAAATCTGGCTTGGTGATAAGGAAGTCAGGGTGGATTATCCAACAGGTGCAGCGACAGATATCGATGGTCAATATTATATTTTGAATATTCGACCCGGCTATTATACTGTCGAAGCACGCTTTATGGGCTTTAAACCGAAAATCCAGACCAGAGTTCACGTGCAGATCGATAAGACCACTCGGCTCGATTTCAAAATGCAGCCGGAAGCACTGGCTGGTGAAGAGGTCGTGGTGACCGCTTACAAGCCGGATAAGGTGGAAATCGACCTGACTGCTACTAAACAGACATACGACGTACAGGAAGTGATGAGCATCGCAGGTGTGGCGGATATTTCCGATATTCTGGAGCTGCAGGCGGATGTGGTGGATGATCATTTCCGAGGGGGCAGGCTGGGCGAATCCACATATCTCATCGGTGGTGCGACGATCGTGAATCCGCTGAATAACGAGCGGGCATTTCGTCCCATTGTCACCGGATTGCAGCAAGTGGAAGTGTACACCAGCGGTTTCAGCGCAGAATACGGCAATGCACAATCCGGCGTCGTGAATATGGTGACCAAAGAGGGTGCCAATGAGTGGGAGTCTCGGATCGAGTTTTCGTCGACGTTGCCGTATTATAAATCCTGGAACGGGAGCGTTTATTCGCCGTCAAATCTGGATTTCTACAATCTGTTGAATGATCCGGAGGAGTGGCTCAAAGATAATCCTATTGATCCGGGCAAGCCTTTGTGGGACCGGGGCTACGGAATTACGAAGTATCTGCCGGAACGCATCGTCTGGCCACCGAATCCGCTGAATCATGAGGATTCATTAAAGATGGCGGATCTCGGCAGAATCATGTGGCTGCAAGCCATTCGCGAAGTCGGTTTGCAATACGATAATTCGATGGACTACCGTTTCGATTTTACTACCGGCGGTCCGATTGCCGAAAACACGAAATTATTCATCGCCTCTCGTCAAAATATTACCAATCCCATCGTCCCGATGACATCGCCCGATCTCGAACGTCAGTTCATGGGAAATATCACCTACCAGCCTTCACTGAATAATAAATTCAAATTTTCAGTGATTTATGATTATGTTTTTGAAAATTATTTGAGCAGCAACTGGCAGCGCTGGCTTTTTGACCGGACATTTTCCGTCACCAAAAGAACGCAGTCTTCCTATCAATACGGACTGGAATGGAAGCGCATTTTTTCGCCGTCGAGTTATGCGGATATTAATGTGAAAGTTTTGAATACGCTGGAGCAGGACCGGATTGAACTCTTAAAAGAAGGTCAGTATCTGGAAGATTATTCCAATAACAGAAACTGGGTCGATTATACCAGTCCCTCAAATCATCGAATCGGAAGACTGAATGACGACCGCGGGGACATGCGAACGAGAACATACTATTTCGCTGGGAATTACACGAGTCAGGTCGATAAATACAATTTGATCAAGAGCGGGATGCAATTCTATTATTACGATCTGGATGTGAATTACGAAAATAATGTTACCAATGCCCAGAATGTCGAAGACCTGGATTTTCATTCATTTCCGTTCGAAGGTGCTCTCTATTTTCAGGATAAAATGGAATTTCAGGGATTGATCGCTAATTTGGGATTACGATTCGATTTCTATGATTTAAATACGGAATATTTTGTAGATAAATTCTACCCTCTACGCGATCCGGATTTACGAAATGAAACGAAACTCTACACCCGATGGCAGCCTCGAATCGGAATTTCCTTTCCGGTATCTGAATATTCGGTGTTTCATTTGAATTACGGTACATTCACCCAGCGACCTAATTTTAATTATTTATTTTACAACGAAGTTAATGATGACGGTGGAATTGTTACGATTTACACGCTTGGTAATCCACAGCTCAAGCCGGAGAATACAAACGCGTACGATGTAGGAATTGTGCGAAGTTTCGGAAGAGGCTTCAATCTGGATGTGAGCGCGTATTATAAAGATGTTAAAAATCTGATTGAAGCGGCATTTTATAAAACCGAAGGCGGTGAATCCTATCAATCGTATATTAATAAGGATTATGCGGATATTAAAGGATTTCATGTGAATCTTGAGCGGAATACGGGATTTATTCGAGGCTATATTCGATATAATTATGAATCAGCGAAAGGCAAAAACAGCAATCCTGATAATTTAGCCGTTCCGGTGACGATTACAAATTACGAGCTTTCAGAAGAAGAGCTGGCAGATTTGAAGGAGCAGCGTTTTCCTGAAGATGTTTATCTTGATTATGATCGGACACACAAAGCCGTGTTTAATCTGCGGCTGATTACTCCCCCGAATACAGGATTCGAAGTTTTTGGCGTGAAACCGCTGGCAGATTTTTCAGTGAGTCTTACTTATCGCTATCTCACTGGCAGACCCTACACATTGCCGCCATCTCTGGATGAGTTCGGACAGGCGTTGAAATTCAATAAGCGCACACCGGTTGAACGTGATGCCAGACTTCGCATCGAAAAGCGGATGAAATTAGGTTTCACCGGAGCCACAGCTTACATGGAAGTCTATAATCTGCTGAACGAAAAATTCTGGCACTATTCACGAACGTTCAACCATGATAGAAATACGGTGCGCTGGCACACAGATCGGGACAATATTTTAACGGATAATGAATATGCACCTTATGTGAGTAGCCAGGAAGTGTATCTGCTGAGAAACGAACCGCGGCATTATCGCTTCGGTTTGATTTTTAACTTTTAGCGGAAATGTCAGAAGAGAAAAAAGAAAAATGTCATTCTGAATGCGCCATCTTTTGGGCGCATGAAGAATCTCATACCACGAAATCAGTAAAGACAAACGTTTAGTAGCATGAGATTCTTCGTCTCCCGCCAAGCGGGATCCTCAAAATGACAAGGTTACGCTATATAGAATTAAGAGGTTCTCATGAAAAATAAAATTCTGAACTTATCCATCTTTATCTTTATATTGCCTTTTTTCTTTGGCAATGCGGCAATCGCTCAGGAACTGGAATTTAAAATTCACGACCGGGGAATGCTTCATGAAACCGTGTACAACACCGGAGATATCGGCAGACCCTGGACAACGGGTGAAGAAGGGAATAAGACGAACACGCCGTTGATGGAGTGGCCCTCCCGTTCGGCAACGATTGTACAGGGCACGCGCTA
>WJJN01000785.1 GCA_014729735.1 Candidatus Zhuqueibacterota bacterium | reverse complement strand
CTGAGCCGGGTTGAATAAAAGGTTTTTTCCGAGATTGTGTGCGTCCAACTGAGTGCGATCCGATATGAATTACGCCTCCGGGAGGGGAGACCATCCAGATTATAACGCCAGCTAAATTCGTAATCGCGCCATCGTTTCAGCGAATACAAAACCTGCAATCCCAATCGTTTGGAAGGAGAGTACAGCCAGTCGAATTTGCCAATGCCGTTTAGTTCTTTTTGTATCGGAGAATTGAAAAAATGCTGCATGTCCTGCCACCATCGGGTGTCTGTGAGGATTAACGTGTTTGCTAAAAAGTAGTACAACTTTTCGCCTGGCATAGGACCGCTGACTGCCAGCTCGAGCTCATTGCGTTTACTCACTTGTGTTCCGCCGAATAAATTGTCTTTATCTGCTCGCGCGAAAATTCGATGATCCTTTGCTCCGCGGCGGGTAATCAGGTTTACCACGCCGGATAGCGCGCTCCCGTATTCCGCATTGAATCCACCGGTTTTTACGCTCATCTGAAGAATCGCACTTTTAGGGATTTCAGTTCCGAGCCCACCCTGAATCACATCTTGCACCGGTAGTCCATCGATTAAATAAATGACCTCACGTGTCTTTCCGCCGCGGATATTCCCTTCCAGTGTAGTGCCGGCTTGCAATGCTACGGCTTGCTGCACTTTATCGATCGGAAGCTCTCCGATTCTTTTTGAGTCGATGTCATAAGACGTACCAGTAACATCCGTTTGAATCAAAGGTTTCTCCGCAGTGATTTCCAGTACATCCAGCTCGATCGCGGTTTGACGGAGATATACATTCAATTTTGTTTGCTGATCCGGAATGATTGTCACATTTTTGATGGTTTGCAGTCTGTATCCGATCATCGAAACCAGCATCGTATAAGAACCTGCCCGGATATTATGAATCTTGAAAAAACCGTTCGTTCCTGATGCGGTGCCCTGCTGCGTTTCCCGAATAATGATGTTCACGCCGGCAAGAGGCTCACTGGTTTCGATGTCAGTGACTCTTCCCTGGAGGCTGCCCGATATTCCTCCGAATACTGCAGCGGTAATAACGAGCAGTGAGAACAGGGCTAACCAGCAATTTAGTTTTAATTGCGGCATTTTAATTTCCCGTTTCGTGCCATAATCTCATAGATTAATGAATTATGGTTTTAAATAATCTCGCCAGTTATAATCCGTTCGTTCCCCGCGGTAAGTTGAATGTACCAGTTCGAATTGTCTAAAGCCTGAAATGTCTATAAAAATGAATTGCACCCCACCTTGCAATTGCTCATAAGTCCATTCCTGATAGGCTCTTTCCGTAGCAGAACTTGGATGGCGCTCGATGTCCGTTGGCGGACCGTACAACATGAACACTCTTCCCATATCGGTTTTCCAGCCATCTTTGAAACCACCAAATTGTTCGTTCGCCATTCGAGCGCGTTCTAAATAGACCTGGCGGAATTCATTGGCTGAGCGGGACGGATCCGGGTTGCGGCTGTCCCAAAAATCCGACAGGAATTCTCGTTTAGCCTCTGTGGATAAGAGCTCTTTCAGACGGTCCAGTTCGGTTTTCGGAAGCAGATATTTGATATACTCGATTTCTCGCTCAACCTGTTCATCAGGCAAAATGGCAATCTGTGAATTTAATTTTTGAGTGATTAATTGTTTTTGTTGCGAATCGATTGCCGGGTGATAGATATAAAATTTCCGTGAACGTCTCAAAAGCTCCTGCCCATCTTGATTCTGAACAACAGCGTATAAATAGTGCGCGCCCGATGGAAGTTTGGACACATTAATAGTGCCTACTTCGACGCTGGAATCGATTGTCTTCTTTTTCTTCTTATGAACTGCAGGTACTTCTTCTGCTATATTTCCTTCCGAGTCGCCGACATAAACAAGCTCTTGATATTCATCCTGCTGTAGACCGCTGAGGATATTATAAATCTCGAAATAATAGTATAAAATCGGACGGCTTTTATCGATCAGCGCCTGAGGATCCGGCAATACCTCCATGCCGTTTTTTGTAAAAATGGTTTCCTCTGTAGCTCTGGTTATCTTCTGGCAGATTTCGAGATCGCTCATCCACATCTGTTCCTCCGGAAATTCATCAATCAGAATATCCAGTGCAACAGAATCGGAGTGTGTTGATGAATGCAAGTCGCTCACATAAAATTCGCATTGATATGAGCCAACGGGCAGACTGAAACGTAGCAAATCCACGAGCTTTTGTGTCGCAAGATTTTCCTCAAGGGAATCCGCGTGGGTATCCATTTTCCAGGCTTTGGAATACACCGCTTTTTCATTTTGATAAAGGGTTAATTCTACTTTGACTTCGCCTATGAATTTATCTCCCTGTTGCGGCACTAATCTCCATTCCGATGGATACAGACAATAATACAGTTCGAGATTTATTTCGCCGCTGCTTCCTTTAAAGCGGGCATAACTGACATCTATACTCAATTCGTTCTGAGCCTGAGCTGTTAGAATGGTGAACAGTAAAAGCAACAGCGATAAAGACCATCTTTTCATTTTTTGCTCCGATTGTTTAGTATTTTGATACGAAAAAGGGTTAGACATAACATCTAACCCTTTTTCTTTTGGAACCATTTCTATGCTAACTTCAAATGTTTACGCTTAGAATCCAAGTGTGAAAGCGAAAACATGGTTTGCATCGAAAATGTCGACTGTTCGGTATGCATAATCGACCTGCATATCAAGGTTGCCGAAATTGTAATTGAAACCCGCGCCAAATGAGGGTCCGTAGATATATTCATGTCCTTCATTGACATCGACTCCATAGGAATATCCGCCGCGCAGGAAGAACATATTATTGAACCCGTATTCTGCACCCACTTTTGTTTCGTCATCATAGAAATTATTATTCTGGAAGACGAATGTGGTGTTCAGATTTTGTGCATCGGCGACTTTCAAATTATACGACAAACCCATTTCGATGAAAGTCGGCAATTCAAAAGATGCGGCATCCAGCTTATATTGACTCGTCGGTCGTTTTGCATCGGGATCCTTCGCGGTTCTGTTAAGAGCCGTACCATCCCATGTAACTTCAGGACCGAGGTTATTAATCGAGATGCCAAAGTTTAATCCTTCAACACCACCGAGACCGGCATACTGCACACCTGCATCAAATGCAAATCCGGTAGCACCGGCTCTGGGGACTTGTTCGGAAAATATTTTAACATTTGTACCGACTGAAATTTTGTCAGTCAACAGTTTTGAATATGTCAATCCAATAGTCATAAATGTCGGTGAAAAATTAGCGCCTGTGCCGTCTGGACTTTCCACTGTGGTTACCGGAATATCACCGATTCCCAGTGATTTTACGCTTAATCCAAAACGACCGAGGTCGCCGAAACCAGCTTCCACCGCTGCATAACTGACATTTATATCTGCAATATATGTCATGTGTGAAAACATTACATTGGCTACGTTGGTTGAGCGGCTAACACCAGCAGGATTCCAAAAAATGGCTTCCACGCCATTGACTGATGCCACATTTGCGCCACCCATTCCCATGCTTTTCGCTCCGACCGGTATTAACAACTGGGTACCGGAAGCCGTACCTGCTCTGTTACTTCCGCCAGCCATTACCGAAAAACTGACCAGCAAAAGTAATGATAATGTCAGAGCAAGAATTCGGAATGTGGACTTTATCATAATTTATTCTCCTTAAATTATTTTTTCCGTACTTTTGCTTATTAATATACCTGAATAAATTCTCGCTCGCGAACCAGAGCAAGCTTCAGAATTTTGGTTTCACCAATTTCCGGCATGTCAACGTGGATAATATAAATACCACTTGCTACCGGCAAATCATTGTGATTTTGAAGGTCCCATTCAAAATACTGGGAATCACTATCTTTTTCGAGTGTCTCGACGTAACCGCCAGCCAAATCAAAAATCTTTATCGTCGCTTTGCGAGGAAGATGATTGAAGGTGACGAACTTACCCTGTAATGACAACTCGTTCTGGTGTGAAGCATAGTACGGATTCGGGAATACATTAATTTTTTCAACGTCCACTTTCGCTTGCTCAGCACTATAAGTCACCGGACTCGTGTTGAAAGTGAAAACGTCTGACATTGTGTTCGGTTTATTGGTGAGGAACATGATTTTATTACCGATTGGCGGAGTTGCACCACCGGCATACATAGTCATCAATGTTGCAGTGATGTACGGATAATGGACTTCTCCGGCACCAGCGCCCCAGGTCGTATTCGCCGAGGTCAACAAGGCATTATCAGCGATATACTGAGCATCGTTTGCAGGATCGTAGTTGATGTTGTTACCATCAGCATCATAACCAACCCAGCAATAAATGGGCTCATAAGAAGGAGCACCATATTTCGGTCCGGTCCACGACGGTGATCCATCTTCCAATGGTAAATTCCATGTGCCGTCGCCATCGCCGTCCCAGAAGCCAGCAAACAATCTCTGTTTTTCGCCGCCAAAAATATAGCGATAAGCAGAGAACGGAGCAATGAAAGCTTCTCCGGTGGTGCTGTCAAAATGGACTTCCTCGGAAATATAATCCCAGGTCAATGAATTTTCACCGAAATTGATCTCAACATCGTCCATACCCCAGTAATCAAAGCGGTCGAAGTCTCTGTCATAAGCGCCAAAAGTCGCAAGTACTCCAGCCCGGTTTTCAAGCAAATATCCAGTAGAACCGAGACTTATGTTGAGATAAGCGTCGATACCACCATCGACGACTTCGCCATCCTGGTTTGCTTCATAAATATCTTTGATACCCGGAGGCGGACCAACAACTTTCACCTGAATACCATCAACAATCAGATAATTATCATCACCTGTTTGATTGGTTTGGTTTTCCAGCATTCTTTCGCCAGAAGTAACATCGTCCAGGTGCCAGACGCTTTCGCCATTCAGCGTATCAAAAACGACCTGATAGCTGTGTCCGGTTACTTTTGTTGGATCGATGACCTCTACCATGACAGAACCGTCACTCGGTCCTTCATGCGATACCTCGAGTTCCTCCTCGGTTTCATATGGATATCTCGTACCGGGATCCTCAGTTTGCGGAACAACTTCCTTCACTGATAGTGTGGATTCCAGCGAATGAATCGGTACATCCGGATCGGAATTATTATTATATGCGGTTACTCCGAAGTAGTACGGTGTTCCGTTCAGGAAAGGTCCGCCGTTCAGAGCGTCTTCGTCTAATAAAATACTTCTCTGAATACCGGAATTCGTTCCCAATTGAACGGGTTTCGCCAGCACCTGACCCGAAGCCTGATCGAATACGCGGTCCAGAATTACCGTAACTTCGTTAATAACATCAAAAGTAGCAATCAATTTGCCCTGATCTTTTGTTGCACCGGCAGAGGGCATTTGATAGACATTGTATCCTTCGAATTGATAACCTTTTACGTCCTGGCTTTCCGTTGCATTCACTGCTTCCGGATCGTGTCCCCAATTGATGAGAACTGTCTGATCCAGGGCGGTCAATGTGAAATTAGGAGCCGTTGGAGCGGAAGGTAGTTCGAAGAAGTTATCGTAAGCATTTTGAACTGCTATATCATT
>WJJN01000784.1 GCA_014729735.1 Candidatus Zhuqueibacterota bacterium | reverse complement strand
TATGGAGTGCAGCGAGTGTCTCGCTGCATTGCAGCCTCTTTTTGGCTGCAAACATGAATTGGGGACTGTATCAAAAGTCCGATTTTCTCATATGATGTCATTCCGGGCTTGTCCCGGAATCTCCCAATTATCAAAAAGTTTGGAGATTCCTGCATTCGCAGGAATGACACCAAAAAATGACTTTTGACACAGCCCCGTTTAAATTCCCCCCCCCAAATTTCAATCGGGAGTTTTAACTCCCAGTGTTGAATCTTAAGCAGAAGGATTTAAATCAACGCTAAAAAGGGTGGCTATTCTCAGAAAATAAAGGATTGACAATGTACCCCAAAGTTGGGTGAATATCCTATCATGGATCAAACCCGGATTTTACTTGATTTTTACATTTCAATCTCATATATTTGTCAGCAACTGAAAGTCGTTTAAAGAATCCGAACACAACTATGGCTCATTCGTTTAATTTTGTCACAATCGTTTTGTTGCTTGGCGCTTCGCAGGGAGTATTTCTTGCTTTCCTGCTATTCAACAAACCCGGAAATAAAACTGCAAACAGATTCCTGGCATTGCTCATGATTTCATATTCTGCTTTTATTGCGGAATCATCCATCTCCGGTACTCCCCTGGCAATGAAATTTCCCCATCTTCTTGGTCTAGCTGCGGGTGTCATTTTTTTGGTTCCTCCGCTTCATTATTTATATGCCCGTTCTCTGATTTCCTCCGACTTTACGTTTTCAAAAAAACAGTTACTTCATTTCATTCCCTTTATCTCTTTTTACCTGTACTATTTATTTCCTTATTATCTTAAAAGCGGAGCATATAAAATCACCCACATCGAAACGATTGCTTTAGAGGGTTCGCCTCCTGATCTTGTATTTTTCAACTGGGTTGTCATTTTTCAGGGCATCATTTATATGGGGATGACGCTTCGTCTGTTAAAAAAACATTCATTAAACATTAAGGACAATTTTTCATCCATCGAAAAGATTAATCTGAACTGGCTGAGAAATATTACGGTGATGACGATAATTTTATGGTCTCTTGGATTAGTCATCGAATTTTTGCAATTATTCGATTTAGCGCTTTCCGTTGATGTACTGGTAGCACTTGCGACAGCTATTCTGATCTATGCCATGGGATATCTTGGCTTGAGACAACCGGAGATTTTTTCAGGAAATACGGAGATAAAGGATCTTAAAAAGTACGAACGCTCTGGCTTAACAAAAACCAAAGCGCAAGAGCTTCACGAAAAACTGGTTCATTTGATGGAGACGAAAAAACCATTCACTGATAGCAACTTAAAACTGAACCAACTGGCGAAAATGATTTCAACGACACCCAATTACCTGTCGCAGGTCATCAATGAGGAACGGCAGCAGAACTTCTTTGATTTTGTAAACTGGTACCGGATTGAAGAAGCAAAGAAACTGATCAAAGATGCATCTGACCAGCAATCAACTCTGCTTTCCATTGCTTATGAAGTGGGATTCAATTCAAAATCCGCATTCAATACCTCTTTTAAAAAACACACTCAAAGGACGCCTTCACAGTATCGTAAAGATATTTTTTCGTGAATTGGGGCTAAATTTATTTCCGATTGCTTCGACCGACTTTACGTCAACCAATTTATTTTTAAAGCTTTCTACTACTCCTCCAATAACGTTCTATCCTACAGGTCAGAACACAGCGACTTTTTTAAAACGTTCTGGCTTATAGGATAAGTCGATTCAAACCTCCAAATTGTGTATATTGTCTGCCGAAATTCAGTTTCACAATAATTATATTCAATTTTAACTAAAAATTTTGGAGGAGTTTTAAAATGTTAACCAGAAGATTGTTGCAAATCCTTTTATCAGTTCTTTTCCTTTTTTCTTATGCTCATGCAACACAAGTAACTCAAACGGTCAAAGGTCGCGTGGTTGATCAAAAGACAAAAGCCGGATTGATCGGCGCCAATGTGGTGATCAATGGAACGAATATGGGGGCGGCGACTGATATGGAGGGAAATTTTCGAATCGCGAAAGTTCCGGTAGGCAGACATACTATAAAGGTAATGTACATGGGCTACAAAACGCGCATCATTCCTGAAATATTGGTTGGATCGGCAAAGGAAGTCGAACTTACGATTGAACTGGAAGAAGATATCATTCAGGGGCAGGAAATCGTTTTCACGCCCAAAATCGAAAAGAATAAGCCCGTCAATACGATGTCGTCTGTCAGTGCGCGTTCATTTTCGGTTGAAGAAACGCAGCGATATGCCGGCGGTTTTGATGATCCGGCGCGATTGGCATCCAGTTTTGCCGGCGTTACTTATGGCAATGCACAGGACAATGCAATCATTATCCGCGGCAACGCTCCCAAAGGCTTGTTATGGCGATTGGAAGGCATTGACATTCCTAATCCGAATCATTTTCCCGATGGCAATGTGCTTGGCGGTGGTCTGTTCACTATTTTCAGTAATCAACTGCTCGCCAACTCGGATTTTTTCACCGGCGCATTTCCTGCTGAATACGGCAATGCGTTATCCGGCGTTTTTGATATGAAATTACGCAACGGTAACAGCGACACCCGTGAATGGACATTTCAGGCTGGCGCCATGGGGATCGACTTCGCAGCCGAAGGACCGTTTTCTCAAAATAACAGTGCATCATATTTAGTAAATTACCGCTATTCAACAATCGGATTGCTCACGGACTTGAATGTGATCGATGCCGACCAGCAGTTGAATTACCAGGATTTATCTTTCAAAATAAATGTCCCGACCAAAAACGCCGGCACATTTTCTTTTTGGGGAATTGGCAGCTTTGATTCTCCACAAGAAACTGAGGAGCCTGATCCGACAAAATGGGAGCATGAATGGGACAGACTACGCTATGACTCCGAAACCAGAGTCGGTGCCATGGGACTGAATCACAAATACGTACTCGGCAGTTCGACCTTTTTGAATTCAACACTTGCGGCGACAGGCAAGGATATGATCTATGATCTGCAGCGCCTCGACGACAATCTGACGCTGCGCCAGAATGAGTATATTGATAGTTTCAATGGAAACTTGACATTAAAATCCATACTGAATCATAAATTCAGTCCCCGGCTGTTCAATAAAACCGGTATTATCCTGAACCATAATGTGTATGATCTGAACCTCCGGTCTACCATCGATGATGTTCCGGAAACTTATCAAACCTTTGTGGATGAAAGCGGCAGCAGTCAACTGATTCAGGCGTTTTCCCAGATGCAGGTGGACATCACCCCTACTCTGAAATTAAATGCCGGTCTGCATTATCAGGTATTTATGCTGAACAACAACACATCGCTGGAACCTCGGGCTGGTCTTAGTTGGATGCTGTCCCCGCGTCATGTGCTGAGTATCGGTTACGGACGCCACAGTCAGTTAGAAAGCATCCGCTACTACCTGGCGCAGCGGGAAACGGAAACCGGCATGCAACAGCCGAATAAAAATCTTGATTTCACTCACGCAGATCATTTGGTATTGGGCTATGATTTTCAGATCACGGATCAGATTCGGCTCAAGGTCGAGCCTTATTACCAGCACCTGTCCAATGTCCCGGTCCGTGAAAATGATTCGTTTTCATTCATCAATCTGAAAGATGAACGGTATTTCAATGATCCGCTGGTGAATAATGGCACGGGCACGAATATCGGAATCGATGTGACACTGGAAAAATTTCTCAGCAATAATTTCTATTACCTTGTCACTGCATCGATGTTCGATTCCAAATACAAAGGCGGCGACGGCATCGAACGAGACAGCCGTTTCAACCGGAATTACGTGATCAATGCACTGGTCGGCAAAGAAATTTTCATCAAAAGAAATAATATTCTGGGACTCAATGTCAAATTCACCGCGATGGGCGGCGAGCGGACAAGTCCGGTTCTGTATGACGCGTCTCTTGCTGAAAGACGGGTGATCTACGACGAAACCCGGGCATTTGAGAAAACACTCGGCGCCAGCAATTATCTGGATGTTTCGGTGACCTATCGCATCAACCATCCGGGTATTTCGCACATCCTGGCGCTGCAGGTGAAGAATATTTTAGGTAGTGCCAACGATTATGGGTACATCTATGACTATCAGGCACAAGATTTGACAAGAGATGAAATGGTCATTGTTCTGCCGTCAATCAGTTATAAAGTCGAATTCTAAGGAGCAAGAAATGAATCGCAATTTCACATACAAACCCGGGCTTTATTTTACGATTACATTTATTACTACCTACGTCTTATGGTTTATTGGCGCATACATCAGTTT
>WJJN01000783.1 GCA_014729735.1 Candidatus Zhuqueibacterota bacterium | reverse complement strand
TAAAAGAACGTTTTTCAACAACACCACCTCTAAACGAAATATTCAAGGATGTCTTCTGAGGTAAATAATCATTCAGTTGATAGCGATTTATATTAATTGTTGACTCTTTACTATATGTTGTAATGGCTTCAAAATGAATATTGCCTAATATCCCGCTCTTATTTATAGGTTTGGTTCCGAACATACAAATCCGCAAATGCCCGGGCTGGTCATTTTCAACTAAGTTCATTTCCTCCGCAAGCTCATCCTTGTCAAAGCCAACATATTTAAATATTTGCTGATTATACTCAACATCTATATCAGCCGAAATAATTTCCTGATTTTCCCATTCAATAAGGCACGGAATCGATATACAATCACCTTCATTCAACCCATCCAGATTTAATAAATGAGAAATATTATAAATTTTATGGACTGATTCCGTCGATTGCCAAAAGCCGTTTACATTGCCAATAATAATTCCGGTGTAGTCTTCTTCAAGAAAATCACTATCCAAATCATTATATTGTTTGTATTCAGGATTAAATGTCCATTCAGCAACATGCGAATCTGACGGTTTTGTCAATCCGGCAACGTAGTGCGCAACTAGCATCGCATCGAACATCGTTACACCGGTATCGCAATCCGCATTGGCAGCGATAAGTTGCTCCGGTGATAATGAAATTAATTTAATTGCAGCCTGGGCGGTCAGCGCGGCATCATACGCCAGAATTGAAAAGTCATCGACATCGGTTCCCGTTTCTTTTGAAGAAGAAAACATGTAATCACCATTATAAAGTCTAACATCATAATGACCGTTTTCATCGGTTGCAACACTTGTATTTATATTTCCCTGCACCTTGAGATCGACCGATGGAACCGGAAGGTTATTGGAATAATAAAGGACATTACCACTAATATTAAAGAACGTACGATTACTTAAAAACAAATAAACTTCGCCGGACCATTCGCCGTTTTCACTATTATAAGTGGAGGAAGTTAATATGTCCCCGAGTCCATCCCCATTCATATCGGCACCGGCAACACAATACCCGGCATAATCGCCCGGATTCTCTCCTGTAAAGTAATCCCGGATATTCCCGAGCCAGACGTTTTTCTGCCAACCACTGGCTTTTCCGTAAATTACATACATTTTTCCGGCATCATCACCGGCGGCTTTGTTGTGCCAGGCTCCGATTAATATTTCATCATATCCATCTTCATTGAAGTCTTTTACACCGCTCACACTCCACCCGGCATTTTCCCAACTGTACTCACCA
The DNA here is from genome assembly GCA_014729735.1 of Candidatus Zhuqueibacterota bacterium. Classification (GTDB taxonomy): domain Bacteria; phylum Zhuqueibacterota; class Zhuqueibacteria; order Thermofontimicrobiales; family Thiofontviventaceae; genus Mariaggregatimicrobium. The sequence continues at coordinate 2,253 of WJJN01000783.1, read as the reverse complement.
CAAAATGAAGCGTCTGCATTCGATAAGCTTATTGTCGTATCCCAATTCGATTTGCCGAGAATTAAATACACTTTTCCGGACTTAATATTTCCTCCGCCGTTGCTCCCCCACGCACCGATAACAAAATCATCATAGCCGTCTCCATTCACGTCGCCTGCATCACTGATGCTCCATCCAGCCTGGTCATTCGCTTTTTCGGCGAGCAATTGAACATCGGCGTTCGCCAGATTGAAATTCACACCCCAATCAGTTTGCGATCTTCCAAATATCAAATATACTTTGCCTGCGTGTTTACCAACTTCACGGTCGTCCGGCGCGCCGATAATAAAATCCGGGATATTATCTCCATTTACATCACCAGCACGGGAACAGGAATAGCCAGCCAGTCCCAGGGAATCCGGACCGACGAAACTGGCAACAGCTTCAGAAATGGGGATGTCTCTGCTCCACCCCGTCGGTCGTCCAAGAATAAGATGCACTTTTCCTGCTTCACGCCCTCCGTCGTCATTATAAGGCGAACCTACGATGAAATCATCATAACCGTCCCCATTCATATCACCAATAATTGACAACGATTGACCACAGTGATCAAATGTATGTTCGCCGATATAAGATGCATCTGCCTGATCTTCAGGAATGAAATCGTATCCCCAATCAGGATTTTGTTTTCCGAAAATAATGTAGGTCTCACCGGGTTTTAATCCTCCCTTATCATTACCAGCAGGCGCGCCAATAATCATATCATCATATCCATCATTATTTAAATCTCCGCAACCTGAAACCCAATATCCGAGAGCGTCGTAAGGTTTCCCTAAAAACCGAGCATCGGAGTTGGAAAGTGAAGTATTTAAACCCCAAACATTGCTCTTATTTCCTAGTATTAAATAGCACGCTCCTGCATCGTATCCGAGGGTTGAGTTATGGAAAGTGCCAATTAAAAAATCTTCACATCCATCTGCATTTATGTCACCGATACCGTCCATGTAATAACCGACTCGTTCACGTCTCATCTCACCTCGAAATGACGCAGAAGGAGATAGTAATCCCATTGTAGCATTACTTTTCAACATGCTGTTTTGGTTTATGCCTCTTGTTCCCCGCAATATTGAATCACTTGTTTGTGCGAGGATATTATGCAGCATACACAGGAAAATAAGTAGAAATAATTCTCGCCGTTTGAACATAGCTCCCCCCGACTCCTATTCCAGCAAAATCATTTTTTTTGTTAATACTCTGCCATCTATCATTAATTTATAAAAATATACGCCGGATGGAACGCTTTCTCCGCTATCATCCGTTCCATTCCATTTAATTTTCTGTACACCGGTTAAATTATTGTCATGAATCAGTGTTTTAACGGGTTGCCCCAATATATTGAAAACTTTCAAGGTAATTACACTATTGTGCGGCAACTCAATTGGAATCGAGGTCGTGCTATTGAATGGATTGGGATAATTTTGTCCGAGGCAAAATTTTTCCGGTTGCTCTTGTTCTCCGCTCAATTCAGTCCCAATTTCAATCGCTGCAAAATCCTGTTCATTCAAGCTGGTATTTAGCGGACTGAAGCTCCGTTTTTCAGGTTCAAACCGATAGCCTTCTTTTTGCGGCACGACATCGTAATTTCCGGCAAATAATAGCGGTATAGCGTATTCGCCATCTGCTAATGTGTGGACAGTATCTGCTGCGTCTCCGGATATTATTATTTGAACATTTTCAAGCGGCTGGTCATCCAATTTTATCGAGCCGGAAATTTTGAATGCCTCTTCAAAGCATGCGGCGACAACCATCGGTTCACTCACAAGAAAGAAAGTACTGTCTGTTTCTATTTCTTCATCATTTATTTTCCACGTTCTGAATCTCCAGTATTTCCCGGATTGTTCGATAATATTTTCGACAGTTGGAAATTCAATATGTGATCCAACCACATACCAATCTGATCCCGGTAATTGACAAAGCTCCGCCGGTAAAGTAACCACGCTCACATAATATTGTGTATCCAGTTTTGCAACATACCGGTCATTTTCCGAAGGAGAAACGTTTTGCACGCGTTCGCCCCCATGCAGCCATTGCTCAAAACCGTAGCGGATATTTTCCGCTACCTGCTGATAAGCCTGTACGCCGATTGTATGAAAATCATCAGACAGCCAACGCGTTGAGAATGGAGCTTCATGTTCAGTACCATCTACAATCACTTTTGTACCTGCGCCGACAGAAGTGGTAACAGTTATCTGAATCAGTTTGCTATAAAGCGCC
>WJJN01000782.1 GCA_014729735.1 Candidatus Zhuqueibacterota bacterium | reverse complement strand
CAATTACGTTAATACGCTCGGATTGGAAATCATTACCGGACGAGATTTTTCCGCAGAATTTGGCACCGATAAAAATGAGGCGGTTCTTCTGAACGAAACAGCAGTCAGGTATCTGGGAATAAGCGATAATCCAGTGGCTCGGGAATTGTTGCTGCCCGGAGGTCAGAACGGAGAACGCCCCGTAAAAATCATTGGCGTGATAAAGGATTTCCATGTGCAATCCATGCAGAATGAGATCGAACCACTTTTCCTCTACATCAATCCGGATCGGTTTTATACGCTGGCAGTTAAATTTCGAAGCGGGAAGGAACAGCATATACTTAATTTTCTGGAAGATGTGTGGAGTGAGGTATTGCCTGAAAGGTCATTCAATTATAACTTTTTGAGTAACACTTATGATCAGCTTTACCAGAGCGAGGAAAAAATCGGGCAGATGGTCACGATATTTTCTGTTCTCGCGATTTTAATTTCCTGCCTTGGGCTTTTCGGTCTGGCATCGTTTACTGTGCAGCGTAAGACAAAAGAAATAGGCGTTCGCAAGGTTTTGGGAGCGACGGTTTCGGGTATCTTATTTTCCCTATCCCGCCAATACGCAAAATTAGTGTTGATAGCCAGTTTAATATCCTTTCCATTATCCTGGTATTTGCTGGAAAAGTGGCTGCAGAATTACGCGTACCGAATCGAGATCGGCTGGTGGAATTATATTCTCGCAGGTAGTATTGCGCTGATTGTGGCACTGTTTGCCGTGAGTTTTCAGGCGATCAAAGCTGCGGTTGCCAATCCTGTGGATAGTTTGCGATATGAATAGTGCCAGACGCGAGACGTGAGATGTAATACGGAACGTGCCGGAGTGCAATTTATAGACTGCTTATAGGAGCAGACAAATAAGAGTACAGAGTGGTTGAGAAAAAAGTGAATGTTACGGTGACAAGCCAATTTAAATTAAGTTATCGCAATAATCAGAATTCACTTGACATTAAAATTATTAATTAGTAATTTTAAAACAGTTAGTTTGAAGGAAAATATATATAATTAACTGAAAATTAATTGATTAAATAAATATTTCATATATTTAACTCTCTGTGCGATAGGATTAGCTAACAAGGAAAGCATCCATGAAATATCGAATTGCAGCTTTGGCAGGACTTCTTGGCGTATGTTTCTCCACATGTCAGATTAGCTCACCGGAAGCGCCCGGCTTTCGGATTCCTCTTAAACTTGTGTTGATCGACTCTACTTATACTCTGCGGGACTTATCAAAGGAAACGGATCAGCTAATCATTCCGGAGAACGGGAAACCCGAGTTTGTCATCGAAGGCGCGGCAGATACTTTCCGTGTGCAGGATCAGCTCTCGGTTGATGGCGAATCTTATAATCGGCGTGTTGAAATGGAAGATTATTTGACAATCAATACGACGATGCGAGATTCATCGCTGCGTTTTTGGGACATGATACCTGGCATCGAGCAATTCTCGGGGACGTATCAGCCCATTCCGTCATTTTCATTGCATCGGATGAGAACGAATTCATTCACAGTTGGCAAAATCAATTATATCGTTATAAGCAGCGGCACCGCGGAGATCAAGGTCGAAAATCATCTACCGCTAACGATTGATTCGATAAATGTGCGTATGATCGATGAGGTTTTCGGCTATATCGATGAGCTGCAATTCGATGCACCTATAACTCCGGGCAGTAGCAGGATGGCGCAGATCGATCTGGCAGGGAAATCGGTTTCCAGTGAGTTGTATCTGGAAATATCGGCAGTTTCGCCCGGGAGCGGTGGCGAAACAGTGTACATTTCAGAAAAACATTACATTGACGCGAGTATGAATGTGCGTGATCTGAAATTTTCGGAAGCTGAAGCATACGTCGAATCGGTCAAATACGAAGAAGATGTGGAGATTATTCTTGCTAATAATATGCATATCGAAGAGGCGCGCTTCCTGTCCGGGAAAGCTTACTTCAACCTGGCTAATCATACCGGCATGGAAGCAAATATTTCCATGCTGTTTCCCGATATTTTTCGGGAGAATGGAAAACCGCTGCAACTTGATTATACGCTGACGATCAAGCAGAAACTGAACACTTCAATCGATTTGAAAAACCTTTTTTTCAAGCCTCCTGTGGATTATTCTGTCAGTGGTCAAAAATTGCGGGTTCATTTTCTGGTATCGACGTTTGATTATGGCAAGGAGATCATTCATTTGACGGATCAGGATTGGGCAGAGGTGGCTATTGATCTTGAAGATATTAAATTCGCAAGCATAGCAGGTATTTTGAATCGCGAAGAAATAAATATCAATTCCAACATATCTTTCCCCGAGCTTGCTGATAACTTTAGCGAAATTAGACTGAAAAATGCCAGGCTTGATCTACAGTTTCATAATCGAATTAATTTTCCGATTGAAACGGATTTCGCCCTGACCGGCATTGCAAAATCCGGCAGCCGTGTATCTTTGATGGTACAGCATCGAATTCCGCCGGGAAAACCAGATAGGGAAATGAAAAGCATGGTTTCGCTTTCTGAAGCAAACAGCAATATTTTGAATTTTTTATCTAATCTGCCCCAAAGAATCGAGGTCTCCGGCAAGGCATATCTGGGAGACGGTGTGACGAACGGAAGCATTGAGCACAACGATTTTGTCAATATCAATCACGAGCTAACCATACCATTACAAGTTTCGTTTGCCGAAAATGTCATTAATCTCGATACCACGGAAATTATTATCGAACCGGAAAATTATGGGGGTGACGTCGAATCTGACGGCGATGTTCTGGATGCCAAAATTATGGATCGCTTTTATTCCGGGGAAATGGAATTCATGGTTCAAAATCATTTTCCTGTGGGCGTGGATGTGGAAATGTTGATTTCCCGGAATCCCGGACAGTTATTTTCGAATCCGCAATTGAAGATCGGACCTGTCATTATGCCGGCAGGTAAAACTGATAATAACGGACAGGTGATCGAAGCGGCAGAGAAAATAAATCAAATCAATCTGTCGGCGGAGGATCTGGATATTTTTAAAAATAGCAGCAATGTATTGAAGAGGCTATATCTTTGCACCCGGATTCATTTGCATGGCACCAATGGAAAAATGGTGTCGGTAAATGCAAATGATTACCTGGCGATATCCGCGGTTTCCGAATTCAGGGTGGAGGTATCGGAATGAACATCTCTCTGGTTTCGCCTATGACGAAACCGTCCCCATTCAAAGGGGCTAATAAAATATTACTTTAATAAAAAAATGAGCTGAACATGCAATTCAATTGAAACTTTGTTACCAGATGCAATCCTGCCATAATTTATTTCAATTGCCAAAGCGTCCGCTACCGCGAGCGCTTTTTTATACGGAAAAATATCGAATAACCCACATATTTCAATGAATTTTCTTGATTAATACAGTTTACTTTTTTATATTAACTTAAATACATATTCCATTGACAAGGAGGATAAATAATGCATAACAAGATTTTCATTTTATTGGTAATGATTATGATTATGGTTTCATGCCAGCAAGATGGCGAAAAGATTGAATTGGATGGCGATTCTGTTATCCAGAATTTAACGCAGAAACATGGCGAAGAACATGCTGCCCGGATCGAGCAGGGGGTGCAGCAGGTTGCCCGGTTCTGGCGGCAATCGGACGGTTCTCAGGACGATTTTGCCGCATTTTGCGAAGAACAATTCATCACTGATCCTGAAAAATTAGATCATACATTACAGCGTTTCGAAACACATCTGGAGCAAATATTCGGATTGAACCTGGCTATGAACCGCGAGCTGATGCGTCCGATCCATGTGGATATCGGTCCGATTTATCCGGTTGACATGCTATTCGCTGAATATAATCCTTTTGCGCATCTGGAAGAGGATTTTTTCAAGACGAAGGTCGCGTTTGCTGCACTATTGAATTTTCCGCTTTACTCTCTCGAAGAAATGCTCGAAAAAGGAGTTGATTGGTCCCGAAAGGAATGGGCGCAGGCGAGACTGGTACAGCAATTTTCCCAGCGCGTGCCCGCTGAAGTAAAGCAGCGCCGCTCCGAGGCTTATGTAAAAGCCGATCATTATATAAGCAATTATAATATTTACATGGGACATCTTGTCACGCCCGAAGGTGAGCGGCTTTTCCCGGAAGATTTGAAGCTGATCACCCACTGGGGATTGCGGGATGAGCTGAAAGCGCAATATGCAAATCCCGAAGGTTTGACGCGCCAGAGAATGATACAAACGGTGATGGAACGGATCATCCGACAGAAAATTCCGGCAATAGTTATCGATAATCAGAACGTGGATTGGGATCCCTTGAATAATACAGTTACAACAGCAGATACCCAAAATGCTGAACAGGATGTGTCAGCATCCGCAGAAGATAATGTTCGTTATCAGCATTTACTGAACATTTTCAAGGCGGAACAGATGGCTGATCCGTATTATCCTGGCATGCCGACGAAAATGGCTCGCCGGTTTCAGGATGACCGCGAAATCCCGGAAGAGCAGTTCGAGCAGTTATTGATCAGTGTCCTGTCAGCTCCTGTGGCAAAGGATATTGGTGCACTGATTCGGCAACGACTGGGTCGTGATCTGGAACCGTTCGATATCTGGTACGATGGTTTTAAGGCGCGTAGTCAAATGAATGTCGAGAAGCTCGATCAGGTCGTTTCCAGCCGCTATCCGGACACAAAAGCCTTTGATAATGATCTACCATTTATTTTGCGGAATCTCGGCTTCAGACCGGAAACTGCGGAGTTTCTGGCATCGAAGGTCGAAGTAGATCCGTCACGGGGTGCGGGACATGCTTACGGCGCTGCCATGCGTTCGGATAATGCCCATTTACGAACGCGAGTCGCGGAAGGCGGAATGAATTACAAGGCATATAATATCGCAATTCATGAACTTGGACACAACGTGGAACAGGTATTTTCTCTGAATCGTATCGATCATATTATTTTGCAGGGTGTGCCCAATACGGCATTTACAGAAGGCTTTGCCTTTGTATTTCAATCCAGGGATCTGGAACTGTTGGGAATGGGCAAGAAGGATCCGCAGCAGGAATTGCTGAAAGTGCTGGATACTTACTGGTCGACTTTCGAAATCAGCGGCGTTGCACTGGTGGATATGTATGTCTGGAACTGGATGTACGATAATCCTGATGCATCGCCGGAGCAACTGAACGAAGCAGTTCAAAACATCGCAAAGGATGTATGGAATAAATATTACGCACCGGTTCTCGGTATGAAAGACCAGATTCTGCTTGGCGTTTATTCGCACATGATCGATGCTGGCTTGTATCTGCCGGACTATCCGCTGGGTCATATTATTGCATTCCAGATCGAGGAATATTTCAAAGATAAAGATCTGGCGCAGGAAATGGAGCGGATGTGTAAGCTGGGTTCAATAACCCCCTCTGCCTGGATGCAGGCTGCTGTGGGCGCACCGATTTCATCAGAGCCGTTAATCAGCGCGACTGAAAAAGCTGTACAATCGTTAAAGTAATGTCAACGTAAACTCGGATTATTAATTTAAGGAGAAATTTGAATGGCTGGTTTTGAAGGTATTAAATGGGCATCAAAGCAAATGTGTTATACATTGGTTGATAAAAGATTCGATCTTCAGGAAGCCGACGCGAAAGTATACGCAGTTACCCGCAGCATTCATTACGGATTATTCCTTTCATTCGAAGGGATTCGGTTTTTCTGTAAACGAAATGACGATGGACAACTTGAGGCTGTGTTTTTGAATTGGGATATGAATCTGAAGCGTTTCCAGCGCAGTATTGCCTTCAATTTATCCACAGAACAGCAGGATTGGGTTCCCTCCATCGATGAGATGGTTCAGATATTTATCGATAACTATTTCAAAGAACCGTCGATGCGGATATTCCTGGAAGAAATGGCTGATCAGGGAGCACAGGGCTACTTGCGACCGTTTACGGTGGATGAGCAGCAATCCATTGGCGTGACCTTTCCACAAAATCCGTCGATACGCGCCGTGGTGTGCCGCTACGATCAATACCTGGGCGAGCCTTTCACTGGAGTGGTCGTGCCCAACGTCGTTCGTGCCGTCGGAGTGAACGCCACCGGATGCCTGAAGCTGAGCATCAACTATCTGATGAGTGTGAAATCCGTGGATTTTGCTAAAAAGGTGGAGCCAGCCGCAGCGACCGCGCTATTGCTCGACGACCAGCCCCATCTGAATATAATGGATCGCAAAATCACCGAATGGGATAGCTCCTGCTGCCTGTTCGCGCTGCGGGACGGAACGGTCATCAAAATTCCGGAGAGCAATTTGATCCTGCCATCGGTGACGATACAGGGCATCGTCGCTATTCTTGAAGAATTCGGAATCACCGTTCTTGAACAGGAAATGACGTATGGCGAGCTGATCAGGAAAATAGATGCAGATGAGCTTGTAGCAATCTGCAGCATCGGCACTGCCGGTGTATTGAATCGCTGTGATAAGCTTATTCTGGTGGACAACGATAACAAACCGGTAGCCACCCACACCGTCGACAGGGATCATGAATTATATCAAAAACTGGGTGATGCGCGAAAATATTACTGGGATATTTATCAGGAAAAAGTAAAAATACCGGCAGGGATGCGGCTGGATAAATATGTGATTGAGTAGAACCGATGCAAGGAAGCCCGAGTATTTCAGGCAAAAAAATGATTTTGAATAAGCCGACAATTGCATATTCCCCCTTTCAAGGGGGAATTTTCTCAAGCCGTCTGCAAAGGAATTAAAATTGTTGAAAAATTTACGACATAAGACACTCTGCACATCGCAGTTAATTTAATGAACTCATTAAAAGATGAATAAAAGCATGCGCAAGACAAAAATCGTTTGTACTATCGGACCGGCGACGGAATCGGAAGCAATGATCGAAAAGCTGATCGATGCCGGGATGGAGGTGGCGCGACTCAATTTTTCGCACGGAACGCATGAAAGCCAT
>WJJN01000162.1 GCA_014729735.1 Candidatus Zhuqueibacterota bacterium | reverse complement strand
TGGAAATTTTTCTGTTCATTCGTTACCGGGACAAAGTTTCTGCGCACTTAAAACTGATAAACCTGTTCTGGGTGATAATGATCACCACGATGGTACTATCCGTCCTGATGGTGAAATCCAACGCTTTTCTGCGCTACTACCTGTTCACGATCCCGATTTCATTGATTTCCGCTTCCGTGTTCATTTATTGGGCATACACGATCTGGGGACGAAAAGTCGCGCTGATCTTTCTGGCAGTGCTGTTCATTTATCACAACTATACCAGCGTGCTGAATATGTCCGAAGCAGTAGTGAAACGACAGTTCACGAAAAATGCATCGTTCAATAAACCCATGGTTGAATTTCTTGAACAAAATATCGAACCGGGAGACAAGGTCGCATTCATCAGAAATGATAAGGGGATGGCTGCTTATTTTTATTTACCACAGATGAAATGGGTGGCATTGTTGGAATCGAAAAATCCCTATAACGAAATTTACCGCGACCGCCTTCCGCTATCGATGTTCGATGATTATGAAGATGTCGACTGGGTCGTTGTCTGGGGCGAAATGGGACTACCCGCGCGCGTCGAACAGGGCTATGAGCTGATCTGGAATTATCGTTTTGGTTTGAATCGGCAAAAGGCAGCAAACACAGGCGGCTATACGCCGAAGCAGTTCACCATTACCCAGGCAGAGGCGGGGATTGTGGGCAATTTGCAATATTATGATTTTTATAAGCGGAGAGATATTCAAAAGGACTGACAAAATGAATCGAAAGCTGCCAACAGGATACATGGGAAAAATTCTTCATGTTGATTTAACGAATCAGAAATATGAAATCAAAACGCTCGATCCAGATCTTGCCAGGTTATTTTTCGGCGGTAGAGGATTGGGCGCTGCCCTGCTTAGCAGACACTTTCTGGAATTGCAGAAAAGCGGTAAATATGAAAATGCGTTTGCGGAGGTGCAACCATTCTCCGGAGATAATGTCATTGTCATTTCTACTGCACCAACAACCGGAACCCGGATGCCCACGTCCGGCAGATTTCACATGAATTACAAATCTCCGCTCACCGGCGCGTACGGGAGCACCAATGCCGGCGGTCGCTGGGCAGTGGATTTCAAGCGCTCCGGCTTCGATGCGATGATTATCACCGGCAAATCGCCGCAGCCTGTTTACCTGTTGATCAGTCCGGGTAAAATTGAATTTATGGATGCCCGTCCGTTCGAGCATCTGGATGCCATCGAGCTGCGTGAAGCCATTCGCCGAAAACATGATCCCAAAGCCTCTGTACTGACCATCGGACAAGCCGGCAGAAAAGGCGCCCATTTTGCCAATGTGATGAGCGACACCGGCAAGGCGCTCGGTCGCGGCGGCGGCGGCGCAGTCTGGGGATCGAAGTATTTGCATGCCATCGCCGTGTTGCCCCGCCCGGACGTGAAAATCGATGTTGCAGATGAAGAGGCATTCAAAATGCGAAATGAAAAAGGCGCGATGTATCATGTGAAAATGAAACTGGATGTTGGCAAATTCACCAAAAAAGAAGACCTGTTCGGTATGCTCTCGTCCATGGGCTCGCTGGGAATTTTGGGAATGGTGAATAATTATAACCAATTGATTCACAACAATATGCGGGATACGAATCATGAGATCAGCCAGATAAATAAAATTAACGGCGAAGCGTTGCGGTATCATTATGAACGGGCGAAAAGAGGGGAGAAGCGGATCAAGGTCAAAAAAAGCGCGTGCTATAATTGCTCGATTATCTGCAAACGCGAAACCACGCTACTCAATCCTGATGACAGCATCATCGAAAAAGGGGAGGGACCGGAATTCGAAACCGTTACGCTTATGGGCGCGAATCTCTCGATTTATGATTTGCCGACAATTGTGCAGGCAAATTATCTCGCCAATCGTTACGGATTGGATACGATCTCGCTGGGGGCAACGATTGCCTCGTTTTTCGAACTCTACGAAAAAGTCAGTGTAAAAGAAAACAGACTCACTGCGGCTGAACAGCAATTCATGGATGATGTGAGTGAATTTGTAAAAGAATACAGTGAACCCCATTTTGGCAAGAAAGAATTGCTGGTGCCGCTGGTGCACCTTATCGGCAAAGCAGAGGGAATCGGTAAACATCTGGCAAAAGGCTCTTACGAATTCAGCAGGCGCTACGGGCACCCGGAGCTATCCATGAGCGTGAAAAAGTTGGAATTGCCGGCGTATGATCCTCGAACATCATTTAGTCAGGCATTATGCTATGAAATGAACAACCGCGGGGGGTGCCACCTGGAAGGCGGATACACGGCGCCTCATGCCTATTGCGCGGGTTACTCTGAATGGTCCCCCAACCGCATCGAAGGAACACCGTTGATCTCGAAAAACGCGACACTGAAAAATACGGCGCTGGATATTATTGGCGCCTGTGCTTACGGTTCGTTCTCGCTGGGACTGGATGAATACGCGTCCCTGGTGAATGCGGTCACTGGCGAGGAGCATAATTCCGGCACGCTGCAAACTCTGGCGCAGCGAACAATTACTTTGGAGCGTGCTTTCAACGTGCTGTGCGGAATATCATCTGAAAACGACTGGCTCCCGAAACGATTTTACGAAGAAAACATTCGCACCAGAGACGGTGAAATGATTTGCATCCGTGAAGCATTCGATAAAATGCACAAAGAATACTATCATTCCGTGGGCTGGGATGAGCATGGCAAACCGACTGCGCAGACTCTGCAGCAGATGAATTTAATGGATTTTGTACCGAAAGACAATATATTGCAGAATTAGAGATTTCCGAAATCTCAAAGATTCCGGAAATCTGAATATTCAACCCAAAATATAATATAAGAATGGATAACAACACACCAAAAGACCAGGCAGAAATCTACGAAAGAATGCGCCGCGTCGGTGCGGCAATCGCTCGATTGAACGGAAATAATACGCACAGTGGGAACCT
>WJJN01000161.1 GCA_014729735.1 Candidatus Zhuqueibacterota bacterium | reverse complement strand
TAATTTTCAGCCATAATGATATACAAATCCCTGTAATTCACGGACTGGTCGTAGCCAAATTGCCATTCGTCGTTTTTGTTGATTACGGACTGTGCCTGGTTGTTAGAAGCGGCATAGGATTTCTGAGCGTTATAAATGAATGCAAGTCCTGCATTGGCGTCGATCAGATTGGCGTCGCGGACGATACCTTTTTGAAAAAAGCTGATTGCATCGTTCAGGCGCGTCAAGCGGGCGGATGACCAACCGGCTCCATTGTATGCCTCTGCGAAACTGCTGTCCTGACTGATAACATCCTCGAAGATTTCCAGCGCATTTTCATAACCGATTGTTCCGGCGCCCGCAACCGAATATCCGAAGGTTTCCCATCCATCATTCACCAGATCCTGCAATTCTTTGGTTGGTGGCGTAAATCCGTTGTCATCTCCGCAACCAGTAAATGAAACCGCTATCAATAAAAATATAAAATATCTAAATAAGTTCATATTAATGTTCTCCTGTCGTTTATCATTTCAGATAGAGCATTTTCAAGCTCTGCGAGAATCCCGTTGTCGATAATTTATAAACATACAATCCGCTGGCGACTGAATTGCCCAGGGCATCGATGCCGTGCCAGTCCAATGTGTGAATACCAGCCTGTTTCACTCCGTCGAACAACGTGGTAATCAATTCGCCTTTTATATTGTATATTTTTAGGTTAACGTGTTGCATTTTCGACAGCCGGAAAGAGAGAGTGGTGTTCCCATTGAACGGATTGGGATAATTCTGAAATAATGTGAATCGAGAAGGTATTGTTTCATTTTGACTGGATTGTTCATCATAAAAAATACCGAATGTCCCGAGTGTTTGTACCGACGTTGTTACCGTTCTGCGATCCGTATCAACGTCACTTGCCAGACGATGCCATTTATTATCAACCTGTTTATAAATCGAAATTTTATTTTGATCGAAATCGGGCAAATCGTAGCCGATCTCCAGAGAAATACCCTCCTCTATTTGATAGCCTGCCGGACCAATTTGAAATACTTTTCCTATCGATTTCAATTCGCCGGAATGGCTGACATTTTCTCTCGGAATAACAGTGATAAATGCCTGCTTTTCAACGTTGGCGTTGGAAAAATCCACTCGCAAGTTATCGTATGAGTATGAAGCGTTTTTGCCTGGCTTCAGTAATGTAATGCCGAAATACTCGGTAATGGTGGTCTCGGATTCTCCCTGAATCGTCGCCCGGATGGTTAACGTGGCGGAACCATCGTCCGTGAATTCATATTCTCCCTTGTAAATTTGCTGATCCTGCTCTGCCATGGAGACAGCCTCAGGAGCCGCAGAGCCGATTTTGAAAGTCGCTGTGGGCGTGGACTGCAGTGGTCGGTGTGCGATCAGATAGAAATCGAGGAACTGAGTTAATGCACTGTTCTGAAAGAACGAAACCACCAGATCCGAATCCTCTGTGATTCCGGCAATGCGATTCATCGCCTGGAATGCGTCCATTTTACCATAGCCCCAGTAATTGTTTGGAACGTTTTGCGTGAATTGATCTTTGCGGGCTGATGAAATGAGTGCGTCCTTGATTTGAGCTGCATCGAGATTGGGATATTCTTCGAGCATCAGGGCAGCGACCCCGGTTACGTGCGGCGCCGCCATGCTGGTTCCCTGTGAAAGCGCGTGTCTGTTATCCTGAGCAATATACCCGTTCGGAAAATTTTCATTTCCGGTATTGAAAATGGTATACTCCCCATCCGGCAGCGCATCGGTTGACAAGGCAGAGGTGATCATTTCGCCTGGCGCGGCAATTTCCGGTTTCGTACGGAAATCCCGTGTTGGACCGGGACTCGAAAAGATCGAAATATCGTTCAGCGTGGGTTCGGGATCAGGGCGCAGCCGGTTCCCGTCGATGTCTGTCCATGACGCTTTGGTTACATAGGCGCCGACGGTGATAGGTTGGTTCGCAGTACCCGGATTGGCGACGAGCATGGTTTCATCAACGTTGCCCGAAAACTGTGGCGTCGGCGACATTGATGCACCGCTCAGCCAGATGTCGAATCTACCGGATGTTCCCGTGATCACGAATTTCCAGGTCCCTGATTTTGGCGTTTTATCGTCCGTCGCATCGAATAATTGAATGATCGCCTGTTTATCATTATTGTACGGATTGATTCCGTTGCTGGCATTTAGAATATTGATGCCTCCGTTCTCCGTGTTTCTGGAAAATTCGCTGCCGCTGGTTACCGGTCCGTATTCGGTTTCGTCGGGCGCAATCAATTTAATAGAGTGATTTGCTGTGCCATCATACCACATCTCGAAAAGCACGAAGTCATCGTAAATACTTGAATTCGTTTCATATTCTTCGATTTTCAATCTGGATTCGAATGAAGTAACTGCATCCGTGAAGGTGCCGCTGAAATGAATTTTTTTATCACCATCATTTCCCGAGGCAATGACCACTGCCTTTCCCGGATGTCCGGCTCCGATGAGCTGGTCGATTGCCTGCTCTTCGAGCAACGTGCCGTCATGCGGACCATCGTTTCCGCCAAGACTCATATTGGCAACATAGGGCTTACCGAATACCGCGGCAATGCTGTCAATGAATGCCAGCGCATTAAAATAATCCGTGCTTCCAAAACTGTTCGATCCCTGCACGCGGGTGGCTTTTACAATAATCAAATCGGCTTCCGGCGCAACGCCCACATATTGATTTGGTGGAAAATTATTGGAAGTCGCGCGCCCGTTACCGGCAGCGATTCCCGCAACATGTGTTCCATGTCCTACCACATCGTTCGACGGAACCGATCCTGTACCCAGAATTGCGTCATTGATGTCCTGTTCCGTATAAAGCGTTCCTCCATATTGATCGGGACCATCCAGTTTCTCATCACCGTCGAGGTCGCCGGGATAGCTGAAATCCAAAAGGTATTTAATGCGCGTGGAGCCATCCGTATTCCTGAAATCCTGATGATAAATATCAATGCCCGTGTCGATAATTCCGATGAGTACACCCTCACCTGTGGACCCAAAGTCTCTGGTTATGAAATTCGCCCGTGTTTCCACAACACTCATATCGAGCAATGTTTTTGACAATTTCGGTATCTGGATATAGCGAATCTCTGGCAAATCTACGATCGTGCTAATATTATTGATCGCCACATTGGCGGAGACAATATCACCGATGCGCGCCTGCACGTCAATGCCAAATTGTGAAAGCATGGCTTTATCGGCATCCGTTTTTATCAATACATTGGTGTATTCCGTTGCCAGCGCCTTTACTAAACCGAATTTATGCATCTGATACATTTTATTGATCTGATTGTTTTGAACGAGCAGCCGAACATGAGTATCGGTTTTAGAAATCCGGGAGGCTGAAACGGATTGGATAAACAAAATAAACCACAAAAAAATAAATATATGTTTAATCTTCATTGTATAAACTCCTTTCACAGGTTTTGCCTGATCCGAATGATTGCGGTCAATGAAAACCGGAAGAACTAATCGAGCGGGAAATTGAGTTGAAATTACTTTGATTCATCGTCCAATTGAGTTTTCAACCGTTTCTGTCCCTGGATATAATCGACGAATCTCATTTTGGCGAAATCGTAGATTGAGTTCGCCGGAATTACAGCCGTATAAATATTACCGATATTTGCACTAATTTCCACATTGTTTTTTTCCAACATAATGTGATGAACTTCGGTGAGTTGTTCGTTGACTTTGAATAAAATGGTAATATTTTGATCTAACTGGTCGGCTTTTTTTAGCTTAATCAGTTCCGACTTCAGATTCGGATCGATCTTTTTTTCGATCTCAGGATCCTTGCAAGTCATTGCCAGAAGAAAAGATGCTAAAATTAAAAGAAAAGTATATTTTCTTGAAGAATAAATTAGGTATACCATTTTCAATTCCCTATAAATTGCTATGCAGCAAATAAGTTGCTTTAGAACAAATATAAAAATTAAATTAACTATTTCAAAGCAAAATTTGTGCGGACTCTGAAAATTATGATACCTGCAGCAGATTTCTTTTTTAATAACCGGTTGTATAATTCACTATAAGGTTCGTCGATTACTTTTTGACTTGAACTGCTGGCATTGCGGAAATATATTTCCTGGTCGGGTTTTATGATAAAAAATCCCATATGGGAAACGAAGATTCCCTTTCGGTGGGTTGCCAGACAAACGATATCGCCATTTTTTAATTGTGATTTGATTTCCGGCATTACCTCTTTGGGAATGTAAGGTTGCGATAGTGTATCCGGTCCGGGCACGTCATTCAATGAGTCCTTTACTCCCAATGTACGAATGAACAATCGACGGTGGATTGTTTTTGTCATGCGTTTACACGAGTTTCCACCGATTTTTTGTGTCAAATCTTCCAATAGCCACTGATTATCCGGCAGCCAATCGGCTATTACGAAATGGTTGCGTTTTATGATATTCACCACATCCCCGGTATATCGGATTTTCTGCAGGATGCGGAAAAATTCGTCATAATTTGGAGAAATTGAAAGTGCGAGAATCTGCTCACAAAATGTCATGCAATCGACTCTGGTCAAATCGAGCAGGGGGTCTTTATCATATAAACCTAAAGGTCCCTCTCCCAGTGAGGATAAAACGTATGGAGTCTCCAGACCGAGCTCGGAATAATATTCTATCCGCTGCTTGTAATTGCCGTTCTTTATTATAGAATCATTGAATAAATGGCGTAAATCATTTGTGGAAAGCTGAAACAGCTTTGTTAGATTTATAAATGAATCAGGCGCGATGTATTGCTGGGAATCCGGTGTTTGGACTACCGGTTCGTCGGCTAACTTCTTCTCAATCATAGAAACAGGTTTCTGATGAAAGTTAAGTACAGAAGAATGTGCCAAAATATACATGGTTACTAATAAGGCGATGATCCAAAATCTATACAAAGCAGTGCCCCCGAGATTCTTAAATGTACATACGTTCAAGTGATTCGGTTTGAAACAATTACATATGAAGTTTCTAACATAATCGAGACTTCGGAAATAGTTTTCCTGTCGTTTATCATTTTAAACAAAGGTTGAACATATAAAAATCAAATTTGTAATCAGATTATAAAAATCAGGGAGGGATCACCATTTAACTGAGATTTTCCAGCGTTGACCAGTTTTATCCTCGTAAAATATATATCCCTTCTCTTTCCCGAAATCGTAGAATTTTATCAAGTCCGTAATATTATCTTCACAAATCGCATGAATCTCTTCTAATTTTCCCTCTTTATACAACCTGGGAACATAGTTATCATTAGGTAGTGATTTGCTGATATCCAGCGTTCCTCTGAAAAGTCCTTCCAGAGTGGGTTTGAAGGATAATTTTTTCTTAAAATATTCCAATACATCAATAGAATTAAGACTGGAAAAATTATTGTCAAACATCGAGGACAACAGTTTATAAACAAACCGCTTTAAATTGATTCCCACAACGAGTTGTGATGAATGAAGAACTTCGATAAACTGCGGCATTTGCTCCTGGTTGTAAAAGGTTATTTTTTTTGTATCATGATTATAAAGACCAGCAACAGACACTCCCATTTGATCCATATTTTTTTTGCCGCCAACATCATCGTAACTTTTCTTCGTCTGAATATCCACGATGACTACTTTACTCATTAAGTCCTCCGCTATCAATCTCATTGTTTGACTCATTAAAATAAGATAAAAATGAAGAAAAGTCAATGAAAAAAATGATAAATATTTATTATATTTGGAATCAAGCACAAATCAGAAACAAAAAGCTCCGTTACTGAAATTGACTCAGTGAACGGAGCTAAGAATACATTTTTGAGAAATAAATCCCTGATTAGCCACTAAATTATGAAATGAGCCCAGCCTGTTTGCCAAGCTTCTCGAAGATATCCAGGACTTTATTTAGCTCCTCATCGGTGTGGGTTGCCATATAACTCGTTCGAAGCAGCGAGCGTCCTGGTTCCACGGCAGGACTGACAACTGGGTTGGTGAAAACGCCGTTTTCAAACAACATTTTCCAGAAATAAAATGTTTGTAGATCATCGCCGATAATGATGGGAATAATAGGGGATTCGGAATTACCCGTGTCAAAGCCCAGTTCGGTAAATGCTTTCTTCATTTTATGTGTATTCTGCCACAAGTTCTCGATTCGTTCCGGTTCATTCTGTAGAATTTCAACTGCTTTTAAAACTGTCGCGACGGCGGAGGGTGGCATACTTGCGGAAAAAATGAGTGCTCGCGCATGGTGTTTAATGTAACTGATTACCTTGTTATCGCCGGCGATAAAGCCGCCAAGTGAAGCGAATGATTTGCTGAAAGTTCCCATGATCAGATCCACGTCGTCTTCTAACCCGAAATGTTCGCCCGTGCCGCGCCCATGCTTTCCCAGAACACCGATTGCATGGGCATCATCTATCATGATGCGCGCATTATATTTTTGCGCTAATGCAGATACTTCCGGCAGGTTGATGATATCGCCTTCCATGCTGAATAGCCCGTCGGTGACGATTAGCTTGCCGGTGTTAGAATTGTGATGATTTTTAAGGAGCCGTTCCAGGTCTTGCATGTCATTATGCCTGAATTTCAGGGTTTTGCCGAATGAGAGGCGGCATCCATCGACAATACTTGCGTGATTTGTGCGATCGGCAAAGATGATATCTTTTTTGCCGATGAGTGTGGCAATCGTTCCCAGATTCGTCTGAAATCCTGTAGAGAAAACGAGTGCGGCTTCTTTTCTGACGAAATCTGCGAGTCGTTCTTCGAGCTCTTCATGGATCGTCAAAGTTCCGTTCAGAAAACGGGAGCCGGTGCATCCCGATCCGAATCGTTCCAGGGCGTCAACAGCGGCTTGTTTAATTCGCTCATCCTGAGTTAAACCGAGATAATTATTGGAACCGATCATGATGAATTCCCGTCCATCGATTAAAACTTTTGAACCTGCGCCGGATTCAATGGCTTTGAAATAGGGATAATATCCCGAGTTCATCGCCTCCTCGGCACGTGTGAAATTTCTACATTTTTCGAATAAATCCAATTTTAATCTCCTTATATTTTTTTGATTTTTCTCCGTGAATGACGCCATCTTTAACTAAATTCAATTGTTATGTGGTACAAATATATAAATCATTTTTAATATTGTCAAGTTAAAAAGTTACATTACGATAAAATTATGCTTTTTTAAAATTATGAAAATGACATTGACAAATAATATAAAAAATTGTATATTTACAAGTCAAATCCGGTACTATTAAACAAAGAGAAATACATGGCGAGGTCAGGTAAGAATTCTCTTAAGTATGTTGATCAATCGTTGCATAAATATCTGCAAGAGATCGGTAACGAACCCTTGCTTGCCCCTGAAGAAGAAATTAGATTGGTTGCCAGAATTAAGCAGGGAGATCAGCAGGCACTGGAAAAGCTGACACGTGCTAACCTGCGATTTGTTGTAAGCGTTGCCAAGCAATTTCAGGGACAGGGATTAACGCTGGGTGATTTAATAAACGAGGGGAATTTGGGACTGATCAAGGCAGCTACCCGATTTGATGAAACAAAGGGATTTAAGTTCATTTCCTACGCAGTCTGGTGGATCCGGCAATC
>WJJN01000781.1 GCA_014729735.1 Candidatus Zhuqueibacterota bacterium | reverse complement strand
ACCGACATTTTTCGTTACGACTTTGATATTGCTGCCCCAGGAGAATCTTTCAGAAGCCATTTTGGCATAGCTCAAAAAGAATGCCCATTCGGCATCGTTGATTGTCTTGACCACGTATGGTGTATTTATTTTGTTTCCGTCATATACAGCGCCTAATTCCAGATCGCTACGCCGCAATGCTGTAACCGGAATATCATCCACACCGAGCCGGATAACGCTCAGCGCTAACGAGCTTTTCAGACCGGAAGGAATGGCTGCTGCGCCATAGTTATAATTGATAAGTCGGGCGAAACGTTCTGCGTACATTCCGCTTATCTGTGCATGATTTATCTGGGTGAGCCCTGCCGGATTCCAGTAACCGGCAGTAACATCTTCGGCGATCGCCACAAACGCGCCGCCCATACCCAGTGCGCGGGCACCGACACCAGTTGCGATAAATTCACCGGCATATTTCCCCTTGACAATATCCGCGCCAAACAGGATGCCGCCTGCTGTAAAAGCTGTGATTATGAATATAATGACGAATATGATTATATTTTTCATGGAGTTATTTACCTCATTTAAAACAGAATATAAGATTTAAATGTTGAATTGTCAAGCAAAATTTTTATTTTATGATGTAATCAGTTTTTTCAATTTGCTCAAAATGTTCAACGCCTCGATGGGAGTGACATTATTAACATCGACACCATTTAACTCTTCCCGAAGCAGATTTTCCTGTTGTGAAAAAAAATCGAGCTGCTGAATTGGAAGCTTCTGATCGTGTTTTACTGCCAGCTTTGGCAACGCATTCGGGGTCAGTTCACCCGCTTCCAGATTCGTAAGTACTTCTTTTGCCCGGTCGATAATCGTTTTCGGCAATCCTGCCAGTTGAGCTACCTGAATGCCGTAACTGTGATCACAGCCACCTTCCACTATTTTTCTTAAAAATACTATTTTATCACCCCATTCCTTGACAGCGACATTATAGTTTTTTACACGTGGGAGAATTAATTCAAGTTCCGTTAATTCATGATAATGAGTTGCAAAAAGCGTTTTTGCCGCAACCTGGGGATTATTATGCAAATATTCAGCTACCGACCAGGCTATGGATAGCCCGTCGAAAGTGCTGGTGCCACGACCGATTTCATCAAGCAAAATCAGACTTTTCGGAGTGGCGTTATTCAAAATATTAGCAGCTTCATTCATTTCCATCAAAAAAGTACTCTCACCGCCGGCAAGATTATCCGATGCGCCGACACGGGTGAAAATTTTATCCACCAACCCGATCTTTGCTGATTTTGCCGGGACAAAACTGCCAAGCTGTGCCAGTAGCACAATTAGTCCCACCTGGCGCAAATAAGTCGATTTGCCCGCCATATTCGGACCGGTGATGATATGGATCTGGTGGCTGTCGTTGTCAAGGTGTACATCGTTCGGAATAAATGGATCGCCGGGGGGGAGCAGTCGTTCCACGACCGGGTGCCTGCCTTCGATGATATGCAATTCATTATTAGTATAAATTTCGGGTTTACAATAATGATTTTCCACTGCCACTTCTGCCAGATTGGAGATACAATCCAGTTGCGCGATGAGCGCCGCATTTTTTTGAATCTCGGCGATTTTCTGTCCCACGAGCTGTCGCACCTGATCGAAAAGCTGGTATTCGAGATCGGCGATCTTTTCCTCAGCTCCCAGTATTTGTTCTTCATATTCCTTCAATTCCGGTGTGATAAAGCGCTCGGCATTGACGAGCGTTTGCTTGCGAATGTAATCTTGTGGTACTTTGGACAGATGCGGTTTCGTCACTTCGATGTAGTAACCGAACACTTTGTTGTATTTCACTTTCAATGATGGAATGCCGGTGCGCTCGCGTTCCGTGGCTTGCAGTTTGGCGATCCAGTCCTTTCCTGAAAAAACGATTTCCCGTAAATGATCCAGCTCTTTATTATAGCCGCGACGAATCAGTCCTCCGTCCGATGTTGCCAGCGGCGGATCGTCCACAATTGCCTGCTCGATTTCCTCAACCAGCAGCGATAGATCTTCAAGATCATCCCGTATCTGCGAGATGTATTCATCTTCCAATTCCGCCAGCAATGTCTTTGTCGGCGGGATATTTTTCAGTGTCTCTTTCAAAGCATTGAGATCGCGGGCATTTGCACGACCGGTGATAATTTTGGAAGACATCCTCTCCAGATCGCCGATGGATTTCAATCGATCTCTCGTCTTGTTCCGAAGATCGGAATCTTGCACGAAATCATCTACCGCATCAAGTCGCCGTTTGATAGGCGCCGGCTTTGCCAGAGGATGAATCAGCCAATTGACCAGTAATCTGCCGCCCATTGCTGTTTTCGTTTCATCGAGTACCGAAAGCAATGTGGTTCGGTCGTTGCGGTCGTTTAGCGAATGCAATAGTTCGAGATTTTTCTGGGTCGTGGGATCCACTGTTAAAAAATCTTCGTTATCCCGACGGCTGATTTTGGTGATATGTTCCAGACCGGAGCGTTGATTTTCTTTTACATAATGCAAAATTGCACCTGATGCGGCAATACCGACGCTTAGGTCTTCGCAGCCGAATCCTTTCAGAGATGCTGTTTTGAAATGATCTGTCAGTTTTTCATAGCCATAATCCCGGGTAAATATCCAGTCTTCTTTTACTGTCAGAAAGAAATTACTGCCATGATCGAGCTGATCGTTGATATACTGCTGCTGCGATTCCGGAACGATGATTTCCGCTGGTTCCAGAGATTGTACCTGTTCCCGCATTTTTTCCTTCGGCATTTCAGAGACAAAATATTCGCCGGTGGACACATCGATCCCGGAAAGACCGAAGTTTTTGTTGTCAACTGAGATAGCGACAAGAAAGTTGTTGCGCTTACTTTGCAGAATTTCATCGGAAAACGTCGTCCCCGGTGTGACGATTTCCACAATATCTCGTTTAACAATCGTTTTTGCTTTCTTGGGATCTTCAACCTGTTCGCAAATTGCCACCCGGTGCCCGGCTTTAATCATCTTCGTCAGATATGTATTCAGCGCATGATACGGAAATCCTGCCAGCGGTACATCCGCCGATTTGCCGTGCGCTCGTGATGT
>WJJN01000780.1 GCA_014729735.1 Candidatus Zhuqueibacterota bacterium | reverse complement strand
CTGCTTAAGATATGCCTGATAGCCCTGTTTGAAATCGAGATCGCCGATGTCATTGATACCATATTCCGGGATAAACGTCTGTCCGTCATTGTTCTTGACGAGCACGAGCCGGTCGCCGAGACTGCCCATCAAACTGTCGATATCCGCTTCTTCCGGCGCAACGTTGATCGAAAACATATTCCATCCTTGACTGAAATCAACTGTGATCTTTTTAATCTCAGTCGCATCAAATTGACTTAATACGAAAAACGAATTATTGGCAAACGAGCCACTACCCTGTGAGTAACCGACTTCAACGAAATTATATTCTTTTCCATTACCAGGACGAAACACACGGTATGTAATCAATTCACCGGCAAGAAATCCATCAACTTCGGCAGTTTGATCGTCATCACCCCAGGCAGTGATCGACATATTGCTTCCCTGCCACTCTCGATGTCCGCAGCAGAGTCCATCAGGAGTGAAAACGCCGACATAATCTCCGTTTTGTAGCGGCGCACCATCGACATTTGGATTGGCATCGGTCGGAAGAACGATTGTTGCGCTGCGCCCCGTGTGCGATACGAAATTCCAGTGATCCGGAACCTGCACGATCTCCTTTTCGATGGAGACAGCAATATCTTCATTTCCAGCATTTGACGTTACTGAAATCGTACCAGCATCGCTGAGACCTGACATTGGACTGCGATCCACAGTGACAGTCACGGTTGCATCACCGGTTCCGCTCGCCGGAGTGATTGAAGTAATCCATGCTTTATCAGGATTTTCCGCTACATTCCAGGATAGCGTTCCTGCGCCAGTATTTGTGATCTGAAATGTCAGGCTCGTTTCGGTTTTCCCGAAATCAAGTGCCAGTGGCGACACGTGCAGTACCGGCTCCGTCGGTGTGCCAATCGTGAACGGATGATTGCTCAAATCATACGGTATTCCATCGCTCTGGTCTTTTACGCGGATAATGCAATTTTCAGAAAGGGTATTGGGTACGGTCCACATAAAGCTGCCGTCGTTGGTCGTCGATGCTACAATCGAAGGCGTTTCCCAGTGGCTGCCTCCATCGAGCGACAGATCGATGGTAACATGTGTAGGGCGACCAAAGCTTCCGCTGCGCCAGATGATTTCATGAGTGCTCCCCGGTGCCCAAACTTCACCGCTGTCCGGTGAATCGATATTGAGCCAGTTCAACAAATAGCCGAAGGACAAATGGTCCTGATTCGATGGATCGGAGTTACCGTTCGCATTGAATGCTTTGGCTCTGAAATAATAGGTATGTGAGAGCAGCGGATTATCGTACTGGTACGAAGTCGTGTTCGCCGGGAGGGTTGCGATCTCATGCCAATTTTCATTGCTCGAAGGTGTATTATAGCCTTCTAAGAGAAATCCCAGCTCATTGTCCGAATTATCATCCCAGGTCACATGAATTTGGTCCGTGAGCAACCTGGCATCTAAATTGGTTGGAGGCGACGGTGGATATTGGGGATCTCCTGGAATCATGTTCACCGCATCCAGATAAACGCCTCCTTCTAAAAATGTGTTCATATCGCCCCAGATATTCACAAATATTTCTTTCACGGTATATGTATCAGGAAAACCGGAATCCAGAGGCCAGTCGAAATTCAAATGATTCCAGTCAGCGTTGCCATCGCCGTAAACATCGTGCTGTAGTTCCTGCGCCGAACCACTATAAAAATAGCGGTCTTCGTCACGAGCCGGATCGTAAATTACCACATACAAATTGGCATATAATGAACCAAAGCTCGCCATGCACTCGGCGATTTCCACGGAATATCCGGCAGCATTCTGCCAATTGGAGGATGTGCTCAAATCCGGCGATTTGAAACGCATGATCCACCAGGATTGTCCTGGATTGTCAATCCCGTGTCCACCGAAAGCAAACATCTGAATGCTTCCAAGGTTGTTGCCCATCGCATCAGCTCCTGGTGGAACGGGATAATCGACCGGATCTTTCCAGCCAAATACAAAACTATGATCAAGCGGTCCGCCGCCGGAATTATCAAATGCGCCTTCCAACGTCCAGCCCTGAACCGTTCCGTCATCGAAATCAAAATTATCCGGAACGTCGGCACTCCATGCGTTGTCATCTGCTAAAAAAAGAAATAAATAAAGAAAGAAAAAACAAACAGCAGTCAAGATTCTCCCGATGTGTATAAATCTTAATTCTCGCATAACCTAACCTCCTACGATATATTAAATTAACTTAAATGAAAAATGTCATCTATGTTAATATTAACAACAAGGAATTCGTAAATCGGGTGCTGCTGAAAACAGGTTCCTGTCTAGAAAGAGCCAGAAATAGTAAATGTGATAAATAGAGAGCATTGAAGAGATTTAGCGATAAGACACATAATCTTATTAAAATTACAAAGAATATTTCGGAATGTCAATAAAAAAATTGCCCGGCTTAAATTTTAGCCGGGCGTGTACAAGATATTTTCTTTAAAAGCTACTTCAGCAAAACAAGTCGCCGATGTTGACTAAATGCCCCGGCTTTCATTGTGCATAAATAAATTCCGTTAGAAACCGGATATCCTTCGGAATTTTTGCCATCCCATAAAACGCTGTATTCGCCGGATTGTTTTTCTTCATTCACCAACGTGATAACATGCCGTCCCT
The DNA here is from genome assembly GCA_014729735.1 of Candidatus Zhuqueibacterota bacterium. Lineage (GTDB taxonomy): Bacteria > Zhuqueibacterota > Zhuqueibacteria > Thermofontimicrobiales > Thiofontviventaceae > Mariaggregatimicrobium. The sequence continues at coordinate 1,232 of WJJN01000780.1, read as the reverse complement.
TGATATCATAAATCTCGATCTTCGTCGAAATTGGCTGTTCTTTATCGGCTATTCGATATCTGATCAACGTATGCGGATTAAATGGATTCGGATAATTTTGCAGCAACGCGAAATCTCGTGGCATGCTATTCGGAGCGTCCTCATCAATTCCAATTTCCATGAGCGAATATTTATAAATATTTCCGTAAATATAACCGGTTCCGGCGAAAATCGCATGATTGGTTTTTGCAAGTGAGAAGACCGTGGTTGCCAAATCGATTTTGCTGCCGAATTCGAGCCATTGTTCTTCATTCGGGTTTCTGTAAAAAACTCTGGAAAAGGATGGTCCCTGTCTCATTTCCAGCCCCGCGTACAGTTTGCCTTCCTCATCTGCCATTAAACAATGGACAGCCTGAATTTCAGTATCCGGAAACTCTGTTGTCTTAAACCAGTTCACACCGTCGAGGTCGGACTGGAGAACCCAGCCCATATCATGTCCACGAGCAGCGGCAAAGAGTTTATCATCCATTTCCATCACATCGTAAATTGCGGAAATACCTTCGATCCCCTCCACTGGTTGCCACTCTTCGCCGTTTTCAGATCTCATAATCATTCCAATATTATCCGGCATTTCTATACCAGCGAATAGCACTCCATTGGACGCCTGAAACAACGCATTGATTTGAACGTGTTCACCGAGCATGGCAAAAGGCTCCCATGTCCCACCATTATCAGGGGACCGGACGACCATTCCGTTCCAGCCGGTGGCTGCCAGAATATGATCATCATGCGTTCGTATGAAATCCGTGACCACGCCCTCAGGGAATTCAAATACGATATGCCAGCTCTGCCCGCCATCCTCAGTGCGGTAGATGATGCCATGAGCCTGATCTTCAAACAGGGCAATTCCACCGGCGAGCAGGATATTTTCGTCTACAGCCATCAGCGAGGAAATTGACCAACTGGCTTCCAGCGGCGCGGTGGGTTCCCAGTTTTCACCACCATCAAAGGATTTAAAGACCTGACCGATGTTTCGCTCCGGAGTTGAATGAACAGCAGTAGCAGCGTATATTATTTCGTCATTCACCGGAGCTAATACGGACACAAGAAACGCCTGTTCCAGTTCACCTGTCTCGGTCCAGTCCATCTCGATTTCGTTCGCTTCCGGTACCTGTTCATTCTTATTTTGAAAGAAGAATTGAACACTTTTCAATCCGAATGATGTTCGAACCGTACATAAGTAGTTCCCGGAT
>WJJN01000160.1 GCA_014729735.1 Candidatus Zhuqueibacterota bacterium | reverse complement strand
CATCCGGGCTGAATAGCGGTCCCTGCTGCGAACAATAGTCATCTGCCATAAAAACGATATCGATGCCATCGCCGTACGAATTCAGCATGATATCCAGGAAATGCAGGCTCCGTTCTGCGATCGAATTGATCAGATGATCCAGATATTTATGATTCATTGCAAAATCCATCATCAAAGACTCCATTCCGCGGATATGAGTCGCCAGAAAATAAGCGCCCCAGGTAAAAACCCCCAGAATCGCCCGGTCTTTGTGCGCTTTGATGTCCGCAGGGTAATGACTGAAATCAAGCGCATCTTCCGCTGGGAAAGGATAGGTTTTAATATCCGCAAAATCGGTGGATTCCGCCAGAGGACTATCGAAAAGCTCGTCATACGTCCCGCCGGTGTATTCCTCCACTTTTGCCTGCCAGCCCCAAATCGATTTTTTCACCGGCTTATCCTGCTCGCTTTCCGGATAGATGAAGTTTTTCGGCAGCACCATCCAGGTGTCGATATTCAATGCATCAAAAAGCGCTTGTCTGGATTGCACATTTAATTTTTCATAGAGCATGTCGTATACTTCTTTTTCCGCATCAAATGTAATCGGTGTTCGATCAGCGATTTTATGATTGACTGCTTTTAATACGCGTTCTTTTGAATTCACATTATCCTTCCTTCTCTCTCACGAATTATTCATGAACAGGTATATTGGGACTAAAGTCCAACTGCCGGAGATGCTTGATCAGGGCTGTTCAAAAGTCTTTTTTGGGTGTCATTCCTGCGAATGCAGGAATCCCCAGACTTTTTAATAAATAGGAGATTCCGGGACAAGCCCGGAATGACATTTTACAAAAAAAAACAGACTTACGATACAGCTCCCAGCTCAAAGCTCGCAAGTGCCGGGCTCCATCCCAAATTAAGTGAATAATTCAAGCTATTGACAATTAACTCTTCATGACGGAAACATTTTTGGAATCAGCCGCATCAACATTATTCCGCTGATGAGAAAGACAATCGTGCATATCCCTGCTAATATCATTTTCCCGTAAATGAAATTCCCCACACCGAACAGCGCCGCGTACACCAGCGTGCATCCCAGAAACCAGCCGAGCAGACAGTTGGGCAGATTGTCCGGGGATGATTTGTCACTGACGTATTTCCGAATCGGATTCCATCCTGCGCCCATCGGTCGCACCAGTTTATAGAACTCGGTCAGCGTTTCCCGGTCTGTCGGTCGTGTTAGAAATGTGGCTGTCAGCCATATGAGCGTGGTGATCAATACATTTGCAATGAGCGCGATGTTTGGCGAAATCTGACCGCCGATTTTATTATAAATGAAAAATGCGAACGCAACCAGAAACGAGCTGATCATGGCGACAATTTCACTCCAGGCATTGATGCGCCACCAGTACCATCGAAGCAGATAGATCAATCCCGTGCCCGCGCCGATGGACAACAGCAGCTCGAAACTTTCCCGGGCTGAGACGAGCAGGAACATCAACAGCGATGCCAGAATCATCAAGCCGACTGTCGTCAATCGCGAAATCAGCACATAGTGGCGCTGCGTGGCATCATTTTTAATGAACCGCTTGTAAAAATCATTTACCAGGTACGACGCGCCCCAGTTGAGACTCGTGTCCATTGTCGACAAATACGCGGCGATTAAAGACGCGACCATGACCCCTTTGAATCCTGCCGGCAGAAAAATGAGCATTGCGGGATAGGCAATGTCATCCGCGACCAGCTCCGGGCTGATGTGCGGCAGCGCCTGCTGAATATCCTGTAATTGCGGAAATACCAGCAGCGAGCTCAATCCCACGATTATCCAGGGCCAGGGGCGAATGCCATAATGCGCGATATTGAACCAGAATGTGGCTGCCATGGCATTTTTCTCATCTTTTGCAGAAAGCATGCGCTGGGCGATGTAGCTGCCGCCACCAGGTTCAGAACCGGGATACCAGACCGACCACCATTGCACTGCCAGCGGAATGATGAAAATGGTCAGTGTCAATTCCCAGTTCGAGAAATCCGGCAGGAGGCGCATGGTGTTCAGATCCAATTGTGAAATCAACCCGCTCAATCCATTGACTTGCGGATGAGCCAGCGAGAAATAAGCGGCGGCAATCGCTCCTGCCATTGCCATGAAAAATAACAACAGGTCTGTCACCACAACGCCCCATAAGCCGGAAATCACAGAAAATGCAATTGCAGCGATCGCGCCGATGATCACAGTTTCGACTCGCGACCAGCCGAACAGAATGTTCGCAATCTTTGCAGCCGAAAGCGTGACCGTCGCCATGATCACGCAATTGAAAAACAATCCTAAATAGACCGCCCTAAACCCGCGCACCACTGCCGCGGATTTGCCGGAATACCGTATTTCATAGAACTCCAAATCAGTCAATACCTTTGAGCGGCGCCATAGCCGGGCGTAGAAAAAAACCGTTAACATACCTGTCAGCAAAAATGCCCACCAGATCCAGTTGTACGCGACGCCCTTTTCCCGGATCAGATTGGTGACCAGATTCGGCGTGTCCGTGGAAAATGTCGTTGCCACCATTGAAGTGCCTAACAGCCACCACGGAAGCGACCTGCCGGACGCGAAAAATTCGTCCATGTTGCGGCTGGCGCGTTTCATAAAAAACAAGGCAATTCCGAATGCAAGCAGAAAGTAAGTAATTACGATTGACCAGTCTAGTGTGCTTAGTTCCATATCTTGGTTTTTAATTTTGCAAACAATTTCTATTCCAACAATCCGAATTCATCGATCAGTTGTCCAGCGCGGATTATTCGGCTGAATTCCGCAGCAGGCGGTGTGGTATCTGAAATTCCCATGATCAAATATTTACCATCCCCGATTTCCTTAAAAAAATTATCCATATATCGCTCAAAATCAATATCCGAATAGGAATCGGATAGAAAAATAACTGACGGAATTCCTCCCATTATCGTTATCTTTCCATTAAAAGTATCTCTGACTTGTTTAAAAGTCAACCGGGTCATTGGTTGCGGACAAATTGAGTCCGCAACGTCGATTTTTGCATCCACATAATATTGCAGTAATCCGTCATTTTCACCATCGGTGTGAGTCAGCAGATATTTACCTTTCTGGTGTAATTCCGCTGCCCACTTTTTCAGCCATGGCTTAATATATTTCTTGAAAAAAGGCGGATAGGTAACGCTGGTATCGTAATTAGCTCCCAGCAAAACAAGCTCTGCCGGACTCGCTTTAATCACTTGCAACAATCTATTCCAGTATATACCAATTTTTTCTGCCAGTAAATGCAGTTCATCCGGATGATCATATAATTCGAAGAAAAATTTTTCCAGATAGATTAGTTCCCGTTGAATGAGTTGCATCGGCGATGCGGCTAAGCTGGCAAATCCAACAGCAACTCCCTGATCTCCTATTTTATCCGCAAACTTCAGATACCCATCATAATTCGGAATCACTTCTGCATTATCAAATATATAGCCCAATGACCTATAAGCATCAACATTTTTAATCGCATGTTCTTCAATATGAGTGAGCGTGATACCGGCTTTTCTCATCTCATCATTAAAAAGTACAGTTGTCGTAATATCACCATACGGCGTTTGATATCGAATTTTTGTACGATCCTTCTTTCGATCCACATTCCGGTGAACATTATGAAGCACAGTTCTGTACGGCATCATGTGTAAATTGTAAATTCCCAATCCCCGGTCTACATCATCGTCCGGTGAACGAAGATCCTGAAAATCAGGAATCACTGCATGAAAGCCCATATTATGATCTGCAAGAATGCGACTGAGCGAGGCATGTTCGTATTTCGCAGGCAATGTTTTTGCAAGCTTGTTCGCCCGGTACCAGAGGTCCAATCTGGGTACGTAAGGTATATGTTTGCAGTTATCTCCTTTTATTGTCGCCAACATATCTTGCTTAAATCCCATAATAAATCACCAACAGTGAATATTCCCATGCAAGTTCCTACCGGATGCCACCAACTGACGCGCCGTTTCCTGCGGAAATCGAACCAGTTGATTCCCCCGATGGATGGTATGCGAAAATATTTTCTCAAGATCATTCAGGTGCGGCTGCCGCATATCAATCGCGTAAATTCCATCCATTTCTGCAAGTTGATCGATAAAATGATCGCCGGTTCCGCAGAAATGCACCGCGCCGCCGTTGAATTCATTCAGCAATTTCTGATTATATGGTTTGATAAACTCACCATACATTTCCGCTGAGAAATTCATTGCCGAATCATCGCGCAGCATAATATGCCCGCGGTGCAAACAATACCAGTGCACCGCGAAACCATCGTTATTGGCAGCCACGATTTCATCCCATTCCTTCATAAATTCAATATATCTATCAGTCACCAGCGTTAACAAATTCATGACCAATTCCGGCTGATCCACGACTGCCAGAAAAAGCCTGCTTCCCCACAGCAACTCGCACACATCCATCGGACTCTGCAGATCGGGATGATAAATGTGAACATGCTTCCCGATTAGAGGATAGCGCATTTTCAACTCCATGAATCTCTCCCCCATTTCCAGCGTTTGTCCACCAAAAGAATGATCGATCGCCGGAATCCCCTGATCGATGAGCCGCCTGATTGTGACCTTTGCATCTTTGAATGGTCTGACGGTCGGTAATGTCTCCGCACTATCATCCATCCAGAATATTTCTGCCCCGAACAGGCTGGGCAAAATCCCGGTTCCGTAATTAGCTCGTATTGACAAAATCTCGCCGGTGCCATGTTCTAAAATCCGGGAGCATTCTCCCAACTGCTGCAGTATCATTTTTTCGGGATCGCGGATCGCTTCGTTGATTGTAATCTGCTGCCATTCTATTTTTGGCGGACTTTTCCGTGACCGTTCTGGTTTAAAAATCTGTCCGGTGTAATTTCCGGAAGCGAATTCCCGCCATTGTTGAAACAGGACTTCTTCGATTTCGGGATTGATGCGTTTCTCCAGGTCTTCAAAATATTTGTGCAAATTCTTCGTCATACAAAGGATCTAATAATAATCCGATCTCGAAAATTTGTCATTCTAAAGTTGCGACGAAGCCCGTCCTAAGCGAAAACGAAGGGAATCTCACTCCACTAAGTTTATGTCTTTACTGAGTTTCGTGGTATGAGATTCTTCACTCCCCCGCTAGGCGGGATCGTTCAGAATGACATTGACTCTCTTTTCATCCATAAACTAACTGCCGATATTTGCTAAAATGATCGCCAGAAAAATCATGCCGATTGCAATGAGAGCCGCGGCAATGAATCCCATAATATCAGTTTTATAGCGCGCCCATGAAAATTTTTTCTTCAAAGATAGGAGATCGACCAGCAGTAATCCATCATCGACATCATCGGGCAGATATTTCTCCAGTTTGGATTCCTTCACGGGTCTGCGACGTCTGGCTT
>WJJN01000159.1 GCA_014729735.1 Candidatus Zhuqueibacterota bacterium | reverse complement strand
TTGGTCTGGAATACGCAAATCCCAGATGGATTTGTGCCGGTAGAGTTGAACTGGTTCTGGAAATTTCTTCTGATAATTCTTCGGTTGCAAAAATAGAATCTTTTTCCATAACATTCAGCAGATTGACGGAATCCATGGCAAATGAATAATATCGGTTATTGACATCTTTAAACCATTCGATATTATTGATGATATTTTTCAGCGAAAGACCTATTACGAAATCAGAAGTAATTTTTGCCGACATTCCTAGATCAAAAGAAATACCGCGACCAAGCGACGCGTGATTAATTTTGATGGAGCCTGTTGCCCGTTCTCCGGCACTGGTGGTTTGGCGATAGCCTATGGTCTCCATGACTTTCATATACCCGTATCCTTGCAGATATTTGAAGGTACCTCCAACCGCGAAATTTCGAAAATAAGGCACACTGATCGGAATTCCACCACTCAAATTGTATGACATCACTCCCCACATTTCTCCATCGCAATCATCAAAAATGTGTTGATCTTTTTGGGAATTCGCATGAAGAACGAGATCGAAAAAATCCTTTACAAGCCTCACTTTTGAGTAAACCAATGCTTCAATGGAAAACGCAATTCTGCCCGATGAAAAGCTGGCAATCTGACTATTGCCGGTTAATGATAACGTCATTCCGTCTGAGGGAATACTATTGAGAATATTTTCGATATCTTTTTCATTCCAATATTCACCATTATACATGTTGTATTGCTGCAACGTGAAACTATTATTGTAAATACCCACTCCCAGATTTATCAAATTGACCGAAAGTCGACCATTATCCGGCAATCCAAGATTCGCCGGATTCCAGGTCGGGGCATCTACGCCGCGCGCCAACCCGATGTACGCTCCTCCCAAACCAACACTACGTGCATTGGAAATGTTCGTATTTGCAAACGTATTGAAATATAAAAAATTGAAAAAGATGAACAGTAAAATTTTATGATAAATATACATTGGGATGTCCTGAAGATTAATTTTTTGTCAGATTTAATTTCATGATCGTATGAGCATTCACATTTATGAAATTTGACGATGTGATTGTTATAATTTGGTTCTCTGTACCTGGCATTTTTATTTTTAGCCCCATGAATAATTCCGGATTTTCAAATAGCCTCAGATCGTCTTCTGTAAGCATAAAATGCGTTGATTTTTGAACTGCATCTGTCACGATACCGGAATCATTAATTTTAGCTGGCTGGATTTCAACCGGTCCAATCACTATGTCCGGGTTTAAATAAACAGATGAGTCTGTTTTTGATATATTTATGTAGATTGATGCTCCTAAAGGTATACTATTATTGATTGTAGCAAAAAACTCACCAGAAAGCAAGTTGGTTGTAATCTTTTCCCGGACATCGTTCTTAATTTTCAGCGTGTCAGGTTTCACTTCGATTTCCTGAGCATCCATTGAAATTGATAACGGCGCTGTTATTTCTAACATAGCTTCAAAAAAATCATTTTGCGTAACAGTGCCTTCGCACACTCCATCGCCAAGGCTAACCGTACCATATATTTCAACCTTCTGAGGCAGATTATTCAAAAACTCAACGATATTGCTATTGCGCTTATCGAGTATGATGGTAGTTGTTTCGATGGAGTGGGGAGAAGCGGCAGGGATTTTTTCCCGGACTGTCAGATTCGCTATATCACCGTCCCGGCTAATTCCTTTTAGCAGAAGATCGGTTTGAGCAGGGAAGTTAATACTGTTTTTTATGTAGATAGTAACGCCGGCATTTTGTAGTTGAATGCTGGACAGGTCATCGAAGAAATCGATTTCTTCCCTGAGTGGCTCAATCTCCATTTCGACAGTCTTAAGCACTCCGGAAACTTCCTGAAAGATAATTTCCGAAATCGAAAAGTTCATGTTTACAAAATCATGCTCATCAATTAGAAGCATCTTATTTGAACTCTTTATTGTAGCATGCCAGCATATTTCGAGGTGTTGATTCCCGATGGCTGCTTTTTCAGATTGAACAGTAAATCCATCCAGCATAATGTTTCTGATATGATCGCCGCTGCCGGATAGGGAGATTGTTTCTTTAAGCTCCCGACCGGATTTATCGAATAGTTGGGGAAAACTTATTTCAACAGTTGCATTTGCAGAAAAACTTTGGTTGATACAAAACTGCATCGAGCCCTGTTTGATCGTTGCATGATGGATAGCAATAGAATCCGAAATATGCAGAAAACTGCTGCTACCAATATGGAGATCGGAGACTTGGGCGAGAGCACTGGAAACGTGCAGCTCACTTATTTCGCATTCGATGAGCATCGAACTTGCAGAATCGATTGGAACGATTTCTCCCTGTGTTCCGGCAGATGCTCCCGATATTTTGATTTGTAATGAATTTGATATTCGTTTTCCGTCGAGTTGGATACGCTTAATAACGTTCTCTCCCGGATGGATCAGCTTATCAATTGTTAAAGCATCAATTAATTTATTGTCGGAACAATCGTATAAGTTCAAATGCAACGGTTTCCCCAGAATAATATCGAGATTGTTGGTCAGCGTGATAATAATTTCGCCGGTTTCAATACTGATCCAGGCGAAGTCAGGATAGGGAGCAAGTTTTTTGATGATCGGAGAAATCTCGAACGGCGGGATAATAGCCGATTCACCAGCCATGGATGAGGACATCGGGTAAATGTCCGTAAGTGATACATCCATGCTCCTGTGTTCCGGTGTTTCCACTTTAAAAACGCCAAGTTCCGTTCTATATTCATTGGAATTTGGTGATAAGCTCAGTTTATCCTCTAGCAGAAAGGTATCGATCTTTTTCTCGAATTTGAAATGTACCTGACCGGTAGAGTCGCTGAGAAGATTTGATTCCTCTTCAACGATATCGGAAATTGGAATCTTTTTTGACATCAGTGGAATTCGTAATGCTGTTTCCCAAGATGGCTGTGCTGGTTTTTCCATCTCACAGTTTAACAGTGTAAGAAAAACAAGCATTAAAATAGTAGAATAGCGATGGTTATTGAATTTCATTATAACTCCTCTATACAGTTGTTTTATTAAAAAATCGGCATCTGTTTGAAGAAACTTTAACAGTTGTAAAGAGGAAGAAATAAAAAGGCTCAATTTCAAACCGTAAAATTGGGGGAGAAATCAGGTTTGAATTTGAGCCTGTTTGATTGAACCTATTATTGTTGTGTGTTTGTCAATAAATCAAAACCATCTTGTTTGTTCGAACGAAATTTCCGGCTTTCATTCGATAATAATATACGCCGCTGGTAACTCTGTTACCGTTATTATCCCGTGCATCCCAAAGAACCCGATAACTGCCGGCGTCATGAGTTTCATTGACCAGTGTGCGAACCTCATGTCCCAGTTGATTATAGATCCTGATTTCAACCGGACTCCGTTTTGGAATTTCATAACTGATATGGGTGCTCGGATTAAAGGGATTCGGGTAATTCGGATGCAATGCGAAACTTGATGGCAGTACGTCCTTACCCGAAGCCACATGACTGGAGTAACCGGGTTTTACCGTAAATGTCGTAGTAAACAGATCGTACAAGCCTTCGTCATCCGTAGCCCAGAAAACAATGGTTTCGCCGCCGGTCCAGGATGTATCACTGCGCGTAATCCGAAGAATACGATCCGCATCGATGCTGAGTTGGAGCCGGGAATTTCCTGCCCAGGTCCATTCGATCAGGCTGTCCGGCAGATCAGGATCGAAAACAAGCTCATCCATATTAAAAGTCGGGAATTCCTGGTTCTGATAAATTTCCTGATTATCAATCCGGGAGACTACCGGTGGATCATTTACCGGTTTTACTTCATAAGTTACAGCGGTGGTGTCTTTCAACCCGCTCATATCGGAAACGATCAGTCCGATAGTATCAAGTCCTGCCCATTCCGAATCCAGGACCGTAACATGGAGCATTCGATTCAAAATTTCGGCGCTCAGATAATCGGCGTCATAATAGATCCAGGAAAGAGATGAATCCGGGTCGTCCGGATCGCTGACATAATTATCCAGCAAAAGCGGCGTGAAAGGATCATTTTCATAACCGGACTGGTTGGGAATGTTGAAAGCAATCGGCGGATCATTTACTGTAATTATTGTAAAAATAGCAACGTCGCTGTCCGACCTGCCTCCCGTATCCGTTACTTTGAAGGTAACCGTATCAGAGCCGGACCAGTTTGGCTCGTTGATAGTAATCGTGGCGACATTTTCGTCATCGACCGAAACAGTCACGTGGTCATCGTCGGTAATTTCCCAAGTCAAAGTGCTGTCGGGATTATCAGGATCTGCCACAAATTCATTCAGGTAGACTGGTGAAAAGGTTTCGCCTTCGTTAATTATCTGATCCAAAATATCGCTGATTACCGGTGGCTGATTATTGATAACAATCATGGCTGAATCCATATCCACTCCACCGTCATCGTCTGTTACCTGTAATGCGACATAGTGCGTGTCTCCCAAGGAATAAGCAGGAGACTGCGTATTTTGACCGGCTGTTTCAAAAATGCCGTCGAAATCCAGGTCCCAGGAATAAGTGAGAACATCATTGATTCCCGGATCGATTGCTGTCCCTGTTAAATTAACAGGAGTATACCATGTGGTTTGATATGTATCACCGGCATCAGCAACTGGTGGAAGGTTGTAAATTTTCACATCTGCTGTGGTGCTGTCAGCATCACCTTCGTTATCAACCACCGTAATACTGGCTTGACCGGAAAAATCGTCGACATAAGTATACGAATTCGTTAATACATCGGTCGTATCATCGAAGAATCCATCATTTTGAAAATCCCAATAGCAGGTTGTCACTGTGCCGTCCGTATCATAAGAACCGGTTGCATCGAAATTGATTGTAGATCCCTCTGATGCTGAATCCGGAGCCGCCAGCACGGCGACGGGCGGTTCGTTCGGTGTGAGCAGCAGGTAGCGCATCGCAATTCCTTCGCTGTTGGGATAAACCAGGTAAAAATCACCGCGGTAGGCACGAATGATGTGTTTATTTCGAGCTTCTGCGGAATTCCAACCGGACGCCATTAGAACAGGTTCGGACCAGGTATTTCCGCCATCGCTGGAAAATCGCGTGTAAAGCGGTCCGTCTTCTTCAGTAATGTAAGCAATGACGACAATTTCACCATCGCTGCTCGCGGCTACCGAACCTATGCCAATCGGGACTTTCGTGGATTTTGATATTTCACCGGGTCCTGTGACGCGTCGGTCGAAGACAGTCTCACCATTCTCCTGCCGGGAATATCGTATGGATAGACCACCACCAACGGTATTGTCTTTTTCAGCGCCATAGCACACATGTGTGTTCCCGGCAGCGTCGACAAATACATCAGAAGAGCCATTCGCGCCTTGTCGGGTTTGGAGATCGTGAATATCACCGCGATAGGTCAACGAATCGCCGGAACCGGCAGTCCGCCAGTAATAAATCGGTCCTCCTTCGGGTGGATCCGGCGGATAATGAAGATCGCTCGTAGTCAAATCCACTATTCCATTTCCGGAAACATCCATTTCAAAGCGCTCGTCTCCGCGAATGCGGTCGATATTGTGCTGCGAAAACTCGATTGAACCGTTATCAATTAGATAATAATGAACAGGTCCTGTGATATTGGGATAGTCCGGATCCACGGAACCATGAGCGAAATGAACACGATCATCGCCATCGACGGCGATTCGTGTGACATATCCGCGCAAAACTTTCGAACCGACTTTCATTGGTGATATCCAGGATTGCCCCACTCGATTGATGTAATATATGTCATACTTATTATTGCCGCGATGAATGCGGTAACCGACATGTGGATTGTTTTTAGTATCGACACCAATTGTCGGACCGAATTTCAGCAATCCTTCTTCACCGGACGTATTCGGGACAATAACAGAATCCAGAACATTACCAAATTTATCCGTGGAAAGATATAATACACCTCTCGGATCGACAACAGATACAAGGTGCAATGTACCGTTTTGATTGTTGATGGTCAAATCGGGATTTACACCCGGGGATAATTGTATTGGTTCACTCCATTCCTGTGTTTGCGAATCTGTTGGTGTGAATGCAATAATTAAAATTATAACAACTGTAGGAAGGATGCGGAAAGTTTTCATACCCATTTTCCTTTCGTTTCATTGAGTTACTCTAAATAAATCCAACTAATGCTTAGCCCCCCTTCCCGCAATGCAAAATTGATTTTAGATGATTTTCTAACCTATGCATCAAAGATTATACCAAAATCAATGCGAAAAATTATACACGAACCGGAAGACACCTCATTCGTTTCACATTCTGGAAATTACGCGATAATTTTCTAATATTTTAGAGTATAATTTTATATGTAATTATAATTTATATAGTTAAAATAAAAGCAGCAATAATATATTATAATTATTATAAATAATGGTAGATCATTATGCATTAAGGTGAATAATTTCATTAAATTGAAAAATAAAATTTGTGCTTGACTGTATAATCAAAATTTCATATATTGATAAGATTTAATTTAATAAATGATTGAAATATATTTTTTTGAACCAGAGTTGATTTTATGTTTCACACAGATACAGGTGTTGCAATGATTCTAAGAAAACAGATTTATTCTATATTCTTATTTTGCTTACTGAGCTATTTTTCAAATGGTTACGGACAATTTTCATTTGTGCATATGACTGATACACATGTAAATTCTCGTAAATCTCTTGAAAATTTGAAAACAACAATAGATGATATTAGATCGATAGATCCACAACCTGATTTTATCATAAACACAGGTGATATTACCGAAATGGGATCTATCGCTGAATTCGAGAGTTATTTTCAGTTAATCGATACCACAGGTTTTAAATTTTATCATGCAATGGGAAATCATGATATCCGCTGGGCGAATAACGGATATAAAAATTTTACTTCTGTGTTGGGCAAGACTTATCAATCATTCGATTATAAAGGATTCCATTTTATTATATTGAATAGTGGCATTCTGGTGGAACAGTACGGTCATTTTACCATTGAGCAGTTGCAATGGTTAAAAAACGATTTGAAGAATATCGGCTCTGATAAACCGATCATTATGGCGGCACATCATCCTTTGATGGGGGATCGCCGTTA